>CAIQIY010000196.1 GCA_903871975.1 uncultured Chloroflexota bacterium
GCTGGCGCTGTGAGCGCACAGCTGTTCGCCATCAGCGATCTGCACCTCGGCCATGCAGCCAACCGCGAGGCACTGCTCGCGCTGCCGCCACACCCCGACGACTGGCTGATCGTCGCCGGCGATGTGGGCGAGACGCTGCCGCTGGTCGAGTTCGCGTGGCGCGTGCTGGTGCCGCGCTTCGCCCGGGTCATCTGGACACCCGGCAACCACGATCTGTGGACCCTGCCGCAGCGGCCCGACGAGCCGCGCGGCGTCGCGCGCTACGAACACTTGGTGGCGCTGTGCCGCCGCTATGGGGTGCTCACGCCCGAAGACCCGTTCCCGCAGTGGCATGGGCAGGTGATCGCGCCGATCTTTACGCTCTACGACTACTCGTTCCGCCCGGATACGGTGAGCGCCGACGCTGCGCTGGCATGGGCTGCGGCGTCGGGCGTGATGTGCGCCGATGAGACGATGCTGCATCCGGACCCGTTCCCGAGCCGCGCGGCGTGGTGTGCGGCACGCTACGCGCTGACCGAGGCGCGCCTCGCGGCGCTGCCGCCCGATCGGCCGCTGATCCTGGTCAGCCACTTCCCGCTGCATCGCGATCTGGCAATCCTGCCACGCATCCCGCGCTTTTCGCTCTGGTGTGGCACCCGGCTGACCGAGCCGTGGCTGTCACGCTTCCCGGTGGCCCGCGCGATCTATGGCCATCTGCACATCCGGCGGCAGTTCACCCACCTGGGCGTGCCGTGTGATGAAGTGTCGCTCGGCTACCCCACCCAGTGGGACACCACGCGCGGCCTCGCGGCGTACCTGCGGCGCATCGACAGCGACCAATGAGCCCTCTCGCCCTCACATGCGGCCAACCACATACCCGAGGTACGCCAGCACGACACCGGCGCCAACGCTGATGAGCGCGTAGCCGAGCGCGTGCAGCGGTTGACCGCGTTCGAACAACATCACGAGCTCGATGCTGAACGCCGAGAAGGTGGTCAGACTGCCGAGGAACCCGGTCACCACGAGCGGGCGCCAGTCTGCCAGTGCCGGATGGCGCGCTGCCAGCCCGGCGAATGCGCCGATCGCCAGGCTGCCAGCCAGGTTGACCAGCACGGTAGCGACCGGCCAGCTGCCGCGTGGTGGCAGTGCCAGCGTGACGGCCATGCGCAACAGCGCCCCGATCACTGCCCCCAGCGCGACAGCCAGCGTCATCGGCACGGCGAAGCTCCGTCAGAGCGGCGGCAGGTCGCCGAGTGTCGCCGGCTGTGGCGCCAGCGTGACCGCCCGCAGCTGCCGCTCGTGGTCGGCGGCGTCGATGCGCGCGTAGATTCGCTCGCGGTCCAGCGGGTCGTCGAAGCGCCATGCCAGCCGCCGCACCGCCAGCCCGGCCGGTGTGTCGCCCGGCAGCTGGTACCAGCCCGGTCGCTGTGGCGCCATCGGCTGCACGACACCGGCGTCGGCCAGCGCGTGCAACGCCTCGTCGAGCGCCCAGGGGCTCTCGCGCAGCCAGCCGCCGAGCTGGGCTGCGTCGAGCGCCAACCCGGGGTGCCGGCAGAAGACCAGCAGGATGCGAAATTTGAGCGGGGTGTCGATGACCCCGGCACGGAGATAGGCATCGTCCTGTTCCATGGCACACCTCATCGTGTCACGGCGCAGCCACCTGGCTACCTGCACAGTGTACACAATTGTCGCGCCACTGGCAAGACGTCTCGTCACGAATCTGTCACAACTGCCGGCGGCGGGGGTCGGCGACGCGCCACGGCGCGCGTGATGTCAGCGTGCCGGGCGCACCGTGGCGTCGGCGTCGATCACGACGTGCGGCAGCCCATCGAGCGCCTCGTCGGCAGCGGCGGGGCGTTGCGTCACGCCCAGCACCACGTACTTCGATCCGTCGTCGTTGCCGAGGGCCCAGGTGTCGCCGTACCAGTAGCGAAAGATCGCCTCGAGCTGCGCCGGCGCGAGCGTCGTGCCGGCGGCCAGCTGCACCACCAGCGCGCGGCGATGGGCGTGCGTCGGGTCGAACACGTAATCCTCGACGGTGTCATCCCAGAATGCCATGGTGTCGTCGATCGTCAGTACGACATGGTTCATGGTCGGTGCTCCTCATGAATGGCAAGCATCGGGCGATTGGGCGGCGAGCAGGGCCAACAGTGGCGCGCGGCGGCGTTGCAGCAGCGCCAGCGCGTGCTGGTAGCCCAGCAGGTGGCCATCGGCGAGCATCTGGCGGTAGGCCGGCACGCCGGCGAGTGCCTGGCGGATCAGGTGAAGGCACAGCGCATGCACGCGCTGCTCGACCAGCTGCAGCAGCGCGTCATCGGCGGCGATGCCGTAGGCTGCACAGAAGCGCGCGACGCGCCGCGCCGCCATCGGGAGTTCGCACGCGACACGTGTCGCCTCGTGCGGGTCGAGCGGCACACAGCGATACAGCGCATAGGCGATGTCCCACGCGCGCGGCCCCGGGCCGGCGACGTCGAAATCGATCAGGGCGTGCGGCATGCCATCGCGGCACACGAGGTTGTACGGCGCGATGTCGTTGTGGCACACCACCTCGTGCGGTGGCGGGCCCACCACCTGCCACGCAGCACCCGGCGGCGCCACGAAATCGCACGTCGCATCGTGGAAGTCGCGGATCAGCCGGGCCAGCTGTACCAACGCCCCGTCATCGATCAACACCGCGTCGTCGTCGGTGGTGCCCTCGATGAAGCTGAGCCGCTCGCGGCCCGCCACCACGCCGTGCAGCCGCGGCGCACCAGCGAAGCCGCGCGCCGCCAGATGCTGCAACAACGCATGTACCGCCGGGCTCCAGCGACCAGTCGCGCGGTCGACCACCGCACCGCGCCGCAGCACGCCACTCAGGTTGCCACCCGGCAACGGCTGCGCCGGGGCCCATGCGTCGTCCGATTGGCTCATCGTCACCTCGCTGCACCGGGGCACGCGCCGTCACGCCGCAGGGAAGCCGGCCGCGCGCCGGATTTCGTCGACCTGTGCCGCATGATGGCGCAGATGCAGCACGATGATGCGGAATGCGTCGAGCAGGTGATAGACCACGAAAGGCGCGGCGGGCGACGCGATGATGATGCGCGTCAGCTCGCGGTCGCGACAGCGCCGCATCAGGTCGCTCAGGCGCTCGCCTTGTGCCGTGAGCCGCGCCACGCCGCCGCCATCGATGACGCCGTCGGGCGGCCGCCACAGCTCGGGCGCCTGGATGCGCATTGACGCGCCGGGGCTGAAGGCGGCGACCAGCATGGCGCCGCAGAGCCGCGGCAATCCGGGGACGCGCTGCCAGACGCTGCGGCGCGCGCTGCCGGCGAGCACCTCGCTGATCGGCACGACGTAGCTCTCGTTGGCGATCACCAGATGCTCGAGGACCTGGGCCACGCTCCAGGCCCCGGGGCCCGGGCGCCAGTTGCGTTGGGCTTCGCTCAGGCCGGCACAACGCTGCGCGATGCGGTCGACGACCTCGGCCAGATCGCCGATCCACGGGTCCAGCGGTGATTCGCGCGGTTCGACAGGCTGCATGGCTCCCTCTGCGATTGGCGGTGGTGAACGCTGCCGACAGTATAGCAGACGCACACATGCGTGATGGCGCCGCGATCGGCCCGGCGGCGGTGGCGACCGCGCCCTCGTCATCGATGGTCGGCACCATGGGCTGGTAGGTGGGCTTCAGCGGAGACCCACGTTGTCCACGCGGACGGCGTGGGCTCCCGAACGCGCCTGCCGCCATCGCGCTCACTGGTCACACACGGCCCCCCGAGCCCGGCTGCACGAGCTGCACCCCAGGGTGTTCGGCGGGCGCATCGGCGGGGGCGGGGTACCAGCGCGGATCGTCGCCCAGGCGCGCCTTGAGCTCGTACTGGCCCAGGAGATTGGCGAGCCGCCTGAAGTGCCGCGTCATCGCGCCTGGGTCAGACAGCTCGTTGGCGGCGATCTCGATGACCTCGTAGCCACGGTTGCGCAGCCAGTCGCGGATGCGGCGGTCATGCGCGGCCGTGTCGGGGTTGCCGTGCAGGTGCCGGCCGAGGCCATCGAGGTAGATGCACACGCCCTCGTCGGGCCCGTGCTGCGCGCCGCGATAGATCACGTCGGGGGTCGTCGTGCCGATGGCGCGGTCGAGGTGCAGCTGCTCGCCACGGACGCCTTCGCTGAAGCCGGCGGCCAGCAGCAGGTGCCGCAGCCGCTGCTCGGCCGCGTTCACCGGGTGCGCGCGCTCCGTCGGCGCCTGCGCGGGCTGCTGCGGGGGAATGTCGTGCGCCACGACGAGCTGGTCGCCCCAGGCGGTGAGCTTCTCGAGCGCCAGCGTACGGTCGAGATGCTTGTGGTAGAAGCTGTTGCGGAACGTCTGCAGGCAATCGATACACGATGCCCCGCAGGCCGATGGGCATCCGCCCACGATCACCGTCGCCGCCGCGACGATCTCCGGGAACCGGTGGCACAGCTGGTCGAGCAGGCCCGAGCCACCCGGCATCGGGTCCCACAACACCGCATCGACGTCGGCGCGGTCGACGTGGCCGAGCACGAGCGTCTGCAGGTCGTCCATCGTCATGTCGAGCACCTGCGCCGCCGCCATGCGCAGCGCCTCGAGCAGGCTGTAGGCGCTGCGCTGGTCGGGGCAGGCGGGCAGCGTCAGCGCATCGGCGACCACGTCGGCATAGAAGCCGACCGGCGTCACGGTGCGGCCGCAGCGCTCGGCGTGGCTCTTCGCAAACTGGCTGCGCTGCTGTTCGCTCGACAGCGGCGAGACGCTCTGGCCGCACACGGTGCACACGGGGTAGCCGAGGTGCTGCGCGCGCTCGATGGCGCGGCTGGCGCCCACGTTGACCAACCGGAAGCGCACGCCACGGCGCAGGTGCACCGGCTGCGCACCCCAGCCAAAGGCCTGGCCGCCGTTGTGCTGTTCGCGCTCGTGGCCGAACACCGCCACCGGCAGCTGGAAGCGCAATTCCTCGTCGTCGGAGATATGCGACTGATGGACGAGGTCGACATCGCAGACGGAGATCGCCTGCACCACCTGCGTGCCGAGCCCGGTCGCCGCGGCGGCGAGCCGTGTCGGCTTCACCGCCTGTCGTTCCACCATCACCTCGAACACCGGCATCTCGGCGGTCCGCTCGTCGGCGCCGCGCTGGAACCGCCGGGCGACGAAGCGATTGCCGTTGGCGTAGATCAGGTTGCCGGGCACATATTCGCGCAGCGCCACGCTCGGCGGCCGCGGCAGCACGAATTCCATGGCCCCGGTGCGCCAGAACGGAATCTCGGCAGTGCCGAGCACCGAGCCGACCTCGAGGCCGTAGCCGGGCAGGAACCCCTCGGCGGCCAGCAGGCCGAAGGTGTTGACGTCGTCGTAGCCCTCGGCCTCGCGCCGACTGCGCCTGGCGGTGCCCCTGAGCCGCTCGACCAGCGTTTCGCACCGCCTGAACAGGGCCTTGTCGTCGGCATCCAACACGCCACGCGCGCTGCGCACCACGTTCAGGCGATCGATCTGGTCGAGCGCCCAGCGCAGGCGGCGGTTGAGGCGCTGCAGCACGCCGTGCAGGTCGTCGGCCATCGCCGCGATATGCCGCCGCAGCTCGGCTGGCGTCGCCACCGCGGCGTCCTGCGCGGGCCAGCCCTGGCCGAAGGCGCCTGCCACATACCGGCACAGGTCGTCGAGGTTGGCTGCGATCAGCTGCTGCAGCGGCGCGGGATCGAAGAGGCTGGTCCGCAGCACGCCGCCATCGAAGAGGTACGCGGCCACGCGGTCGGGCAGGCAGCTGGCGAGCACGCCGGCGATGGCCCGCCGCTGCTGGTCGGTGCGCGTCACATCGCGGGTGTACTGGTGCAGCCGCGTGATGACGGTCGCACGCACATGCTTGGCCACCATCACCTCGTTGCTGAGGTTGAAGGCCGGCGGGTCGACGCGGCCGGCGAGCAGCTTCGGCGGATCCGCGAAGTACGCCCGGTCGTGCGACACCGGCCGGCAGTAGGTGATGTCGACCGCCATTCGGTGCCGCCGGCCTGCTCGGCCCGCCCGCTGCCAGTAGTTGGCCGGTAGCGGCGGTACGTTACGCA
>CAIQIY010000197.1 GCA_903871975.1 uncultured Chloroflexota bacterium
ATGATGCAGTCGGGCTGGAAGCGGCGGATCACCTCGATGACGGTGCGGCGGTTCTCGAGCGTCGGCAACAGTTCGCCGTCGTGGATGTCGAGCACCAGCGCCTCGGCGCCGATGCAGGCGGCAGCGGCGGCGAATTCGTCGCGCCGGCGCTGTGCGAGGCGTGCGCCACCCGTCTCGTGGTGGCCGGCATCGCCATTGGTAACCGACACCAGCAGCACGCGGTGACCGAGGCGGCAGTACCGCGCAGCAGTACCGCCGGCGGTGATGTCGCAGTCATCGGGGTGTGCACCGAAGACCAGGATGTGGAGCGGTCGAGCCATGGGCAACCCTCGCAACTGGATCGGGCGCGCATGGCGCGCACCGATGGGACGGATGCTGCGGCGTATCCTATCACACCCATCAGCCGTCAGCGCGCCGGCGTACCCGTCAGCTGGTAGAAAGCGCTACGCGTCGTGCCCCGGGTGCTGGCCATGACCATCACGACCACCGTCTCGCCGTCGGCGATCCTGACGCGCGCCGTACCGTCCTCGGCGACATCCAGGGGTTCGACGCGCGTCGTCGTCTCCTGACGCCGGATGACGCGCAGCGTCCAGCGTTGTGGCTGCTCGAGCGTCGTCGCCACAAACCCCTGGGGTTGCCAACCCTCGGTGATGCTGCGCCCATCGAGGCGCACATCGCCGATGAACCAGCCGGCGCCGTTCAACGCCGCGTCGGTCACCGCCCAGAAGCGCAGCAACACCTGCTGACCAGCATACTGGCCAAGATCAATTCGGACATCACGCCAGTCGCCGCTGGCGCCGGTGACGCCATCGCCATAGTTTTGTCCGTGTGGATCGTCGACGGTCGTAATCTCGCTGGCGAGCGTCGCCCAACGTGCGCCGCCGTCGGTCGAGACTGCCACGAAGCCATAGTCGTAGCCCGACTCAAACTCGTACCACGTGGTGAACCGCAGCTCGGGTGCGTCGCCGAGCGCCAGCGGGACGGTCAGCGTACTCGTGCTCTGGTCGTCACGCTGGCTCCACCAGACGGGCGTGCCGTCGCGGGCGGGTGGCCCGAGCGATACGCTGGTGACCCCGCGAAACTCAAGCGTGCCGGCGCCCCACGGCCCGTGGTACCGCGGTGCGAACGGCACGGTACCTGTCTGCACATCACTGGTGTCGGGAATGAGCGGTACCGCCGTCTGTGTCAGCCCCGGATACGCGTAGCGCCCGTCGTCGATCGTCGGATCGTCGAGCAGATTGGCGACGCCCCAGTCGGCGACCAGCTCGGCGAAGGCACGCTCGTCATCGCAGCACCGGCCGGTCAGCCTGCCGAGCGCGAAGTCGGGCGCGTCGCTGCTCTGCATCAGCGGATCCAGCCCGCGCTCGCGCAGGTAATGGTGATCGACATAGCGCACGAACAACCGGCTCGCCGCATAGTGTGCCGATACCGACCCTGCATCGGTCGACCAGCTGGTGAGCTGGACCGGCGCACCAGCAAAATAGCGCGCCTCGACACCCGGCTGGAGAAAGCCCAGGCGCTCTTCGCCGAGCATCGCCAGCCCTTCACTGAGCCATCCGGCGCGCCGCCGATGGTTGCTGAAGTCGATCATGTGGACGAACTCGTGGGCCAGCGTCGCCAGGTAGCCCTCGCTGCCGATCGGGTAGGAGTTGATGCCGATGACGAACATCGCCCGCTGGTTGCTGAACCGATCGACATCGGCTGGCAACCAGTCTTGTGGCGAGAAATAGCCACCCGCGCCGCTCAGGTACGTGTTCAGCACGGTGATCCGATCGGTGGCACCAGTCGGCAGCTGCTCGGCACCGAAGATCGCACGGATCTGCGGATAGATCTCCTGCTCGAATTGCTGGCCGGCACGCTCGAGCGCAGCCTGCTCGACACTGCTGGTCACGTCGACGTACAGTGCGACGATAGGGCCACGATAGCGCAAGGCGGCGGTGATGCGCCGTGGCGTGGCTTCGGCGGGGTCGCGCAGCCAGAATTGCTCGCCGGCACCGATCATGCCCACCGCTGTCGCGATGGGCATGATCGGCGCAGGGGCGCGGAATGCCCGGTGGAGTGCAAGCGGATCACGTGGCAACGGGATGTGCCCCGGTGCGTCACCTTTGGGGAGAACCACGACTGGCGTGGCGCTCGCCATCGGCGTGGCGCTCGCCATCGGCGTGGCGCTCGCCATCGGCGTGGCACTCGCCATCGGCGTGGCGCTCGCCATCGGCGTGGCGCTCGCCATCGGCGTGGCGCTCGCCATC
>CAIQIY010000198.1 GCA_903871975.1 uncultured Chloroflexota bacterium
GTTCCGCCGGAACTGGGGATCACCAAGACGGTCCGCTCGGCGCCGGCGGTGGCGCCGGCAGCGGTGCCGGCGAGCACGACGGGTGTGCCGGTGGCGCCGCAGTTCACCTTCACCCTGTACACACCGGTGTTGCGGCGCTGAGGAGCGTTGGATGTCCCTGCGCGTCAGCGTGATGCGCAGCGGGTTGTGAGGCGTCTGTGGGTCAGCGACGCGTACTGGTCTTCGCGATGTGCGTTGCCCTGCTGTTCCTGGCTGGTCCGACGTCGGCCCGCGCATTGGCGCCACGCGGCATGCGCCGTGTCACGTACGCTGCTGCGACGACGCCGCTGGCCAATCCCGAGCGCGGTTGGTATCACTACATCGAGACGCGTGCGAGCGCGCCGGTGCCGTACGATCTGGCGACGTTGATGGCGTATCGTACGGCCGAACAGGTGACACTGCTGTATTGCATCGTCTACCTCGATGGCCTCACGGGCACTGCCATCCCGTCGAGCCTGCTCCAGCACCTGATGGCCAACTTCGCGACGGTGCGCCAGGCTGGTCTGAAATGCATCCTGCGCTTCGCGTATACCGATGACGATCCGACGCTCACCGGCGAGCAGCCGCCGTTCGGCGATGCGCCACCTCAGACGGTAGCGGCACATCTGGCGCAGCTCGCGCCAATCATCGCGGCGAATGCCGATGTGATCGCCGTATGGCAGGCGGGCTTCGTCGGCACGTGGGGCGAGTGGTACTACACCGATCACTTCGTCGATGATCCGAGCGAACCAGATGTTGTGTCTGACGCGATGATTGCGCTGCGTCGGCAGGTGATCGACGACGAACTGGCGATGGTACCGGCTGGTGTGAACGTTGCGGTACGCTACGTGGGCATGCGTCAGCGCCTCGTCGGTTCGACGGCGCTGCTGCCCGCCGCCGCCGCGTTCGGCCCGACGCGCCAGGCGCGCATCGGCATCCACAATGATTGCTTCCTGGCCGACGCGACGGATCAAGGGACGTTCAGTGACGCCAGCCTTGTGGCTGAACGGGCATATCTGGCAGCCGAGAGCCGCTATACGCCGATGGGCGGCGAGAGCTGTGCCGCCAATCCACCCCGCTCGGCGTGTGCAACGGCGCTCGCCGAGTTGGAACAGTTTCATTGGACGTACCTCAATGCCGAGTATCATCCGGACGTGCTGACCGGCTGGCAGGTGGGTGGGTGTACGTCGACGATCACCCGGCGCCTGGGGTATCGGCTGCGGCTGGTGGCGGCCGATCTGCCCTGGACAGCGGCGCCAGGCACGGCGCTCGAGGTGAGCTTCACGCTGGCGAACGATGGCTTCGCGGCGCCGATCAACCCGCGCCCGGCGTACCTGGTCCTGCGCCCGCGGGCGGGTGGCGCCGTGACGGCGTTGCCACTGACCCTCGAGCCGCGCGCGTGGTTGCCTGGCACCCGGACAGTGACGGTACGCGTGGTCGTGCCGGCGCTGGTGCCGCCGGGCGACTACGAACTGCTTCTGCATCTGCCCGATCCCGCTGCCGCGCTGGCATCTCGCCCCGAGTATGCCATTCAGCTGGCGAACGTCGCGACGTGGGAGGCCACGACGGGGTATAACCGGCTGGATCATATCGTGACGCTGACGACCGTGCCGCTCGCCCCGAATGCCAGCCATGCCATCCCGCTGGTACGCTCGCCGCGCTGAGCGAGCGCTGTGCGGTCGTCGGCGCGCACCGCTGCTGTGACCATGCTCAGCCCTGTATCCTGAGTGTTCCCGCCACATCATCCGTGTGTGCGCGCGGACATCTGTTCGGCGCAACACCTCAGCGCATTCCACCGCCATCGGGTTGCCGAGGCTGGATCGGATCGGGCCGAAGCTTCTGGTCGCGGGAAGCGCGGCTGCCGTCCCGGTTGATTGGCGCCGAGTCCACGTTGGTGTTTTGGTGCTGCTGTGCACGCCATCCCGCCCCAGCTGGCTCGTCCATTGGGCGAGTCGGCCGCAATCATGTGACGCGACGCCATGCAGCCATCCGCACCCGTGAGCACCGGAGCAGCGAATGGAGACGGGGCGCATACTCCCGCCGGTGTGGTTGGTCCGCGGCACTCGATGTGGTGCGGTCGGGTGTGCGCTTGGCCGATCATGCTGTGTGCGTTGGCGGTCTGGTGCTTATTTGTGGTCTATCTCATCGGCTATGCTTGCCCAGATTGCCAGCTTATGCGGGTTCTGACGCATAATCACCGGAGAGGAGCGGCTCATGATTCAACAACACCCCGCCCCCCACGCATTGATCTGGTCACTATTCATTCTCGTGATTGTCCTCATTGCCAGCGTGCTATCGCCCATGCCAGCATCGCCGGTACACGCCGCCATTGGTGCAAGCGCCATGTTTGATGGTGACATCCGTCAGATCAGTTCGGGTGCCTCCAAGAACACGTGGCCGGTGGTAGCGATCGATGGCAGTGGCACCATCCACGTGGTGTATACCGACTATGACAATGCCGAGCTGTACTACATCGCCAAGGTAGGTAGCAGCTGGACATCGCCGGTGCAAGTAGGCGAACGCGACCAGGCCGGCGGCGAAGACACACCATGGCTGGTGTATGCCAACAACGCACTGCATCTGACGTTCTCCGACAATCGCAAGATCTATTATCGGCGTGGCAGCATCAGCGGCAGCTCGGTGTCGTGGGGCGGTACGCAGTTGATCTCGAGTGGCTCGGGGAAGAACTACCACGGCACCGTGGCGGTCGACAGCAGCGGCAACGTCCACTTCGCGTGGATCTCCGACTCCGACTGCAGCGAGTATCAGGTGCGGTATCGCCGGATGACATCGAGCGGCGCAATCGGCGGCATCGAACAGCCGGCAGGTGGCTGTGGCGTGTTCAACAACCGGCCGCGCATCGCCATCACCAGCGACGGCCAGGTGCACATTGCCTACGTGCGGGGTGAGTCCCAGGCATCGATCTATCGGGCGCGCCGCTCGGGCTCGGGCAGCTGGACGGTGAGCAACGTCTCGCAGACCTCAGGGAGTGGCCGGGCGGTGAATCCCGACATCGCCGCGGCCGGCAACGACGTCTATGTGATCTATGGCGAGACGATGGGCAATCACAATGTGTATTGGAAGCGCGCGCAGGGCGGCGGCGACAGCTGGTCCAGTCGGGCAGGGCTCTCCACATACTCGGGATATGCCGGCTTCCCGTCGGTGCGCTACAGCAGCGTCACCGGTCGCGTGTACTTCGCCTGGGCCGACGAGTTTGGTGGCGCGGCCGGCAAGAAGGAAGTCTGGTTCCAGGAGTATGATCCGACGGGCAATGCGTACACGACGGCCGACCGGATCAGCAACAGCCCCGAGGACTCGAACATTCCATTCATCGGTGTGGGCTCCGCGAAGTTCGAGGTCGTCTGGCAGGACAAGGGTACGACGACGACGCTGCAGGCCTACCGCAATGGTGGCTCGCTGGCTGGCGGGAGTGGCGGCGGTGGCGGTGGCGGTGGCGGTGTCACCTGCACGGTCACGTCGGCCGACGATGCGCTGCGCGCGGCACAGGTGCGGGTGATCAACCCCAACACGACACTCACTGCAGGCGGCGACGCCCAGGTCGCCGGTGGTGCGTCGAATGGCGATCTCGCCGCGACCCGCCTCGCCGCGTATCGTGTGCTGATCGTGCCCGATGGGAGCTGTACGAAACTGGCGGCGTATCGCCTGCCGGGCGAGAGCAGCTTCACGACCATCGCGACGCCCTCGGTCGATCGTACGGCGAACATGACGGCGACGCCCGGTGCGCAGGGGGCCGTCACCATCACGCTCCGGGTCAAGGACGAAGCTGGCCGCGAGTCCGATGTCACGACGTCGTTGACGTACGACACGTCGGTGCCGGCCGTCGTCGGCACACCGTCCATCGCGGTCAATGGCAGCATCAACGCCGCGCAGCAGACGTTCACGGTGAGTAATCTCACAGTGTCGGACAACCTGCACGCCGGCAACTACTGGGGTGTATGGGTGGCCAACGAGGAGCTGCCGGCGGGCGGCTCGCCGCCCGCGGCCGATCCCGACAATTCGGCACTGAAGTGGTACCCGGTGCGCGTGCCGGTCGGCGACCGTACGTCGACGGGCATGGAGTTCACCTGGAACCTGCTGCAGGGCATCTATCCGGTAGGGGCGACCGACAAGCCCGCGACGTATCGCATCTATGTGCGGTTCCTCGATGGCGCCGGCAATTTCAGCAGCGCGTCGCTCACGACCGACGTGGCGATCACTTCCGGCTACGAGCCGCAGACGGCGCAGTTCTTGCCGTATCTCGAGCGCTGACGCGCATGGTGCCGCCGATGGCTGATCACCATCCTGCCGATCGGCGGCACCCGCGGCGTGTGCTGCGCCACCTCATCGACTCTACGACGCGGCTCGCTGGCGATGCCAGCGGGCCGCTGGCCATTCTGGTGCTGGCGCTGGTGTTGCTGCCGCTGGCGACTCCCCGGGTCTATGCGACCGATGAGGTGCAGTACTATGTGTACCTGCGCTCGTTGCGGTTCGATGGCGATCTGAACTTCGCCAACGAATATCGCCGGTTTGCCGAGCTGAACCCCAATTCCGGCATTGCCGGCAGCCTGTTGCAGCCAAACCGTATTCGTGCCGCGACCGGGCTGTACGGCAACATCGCGCCCGTCGGGTCGGCGATCATGTGGGCGCCGTGGTTCTTGCTGGCCGATGCCGCGACCCATGCGGCAGCGTGGGCTGGTGTGCCGATCGCGGCCGATGGCTACTCCTGGCCATACCTCGTCTCGGTCTGCTATGCCTCGATGGCCTACGGTGTGCTCGGGCTCCTGCTGTGCTACCGCCTGGTGCGGCGCCTCGTCGGCACCTTCGCCGCGACGACCAGCGTCGTGACCATCTGGTTGGCGACACCGCTGGTGTTCTACATGTATGTCCAGATGCCGTTCGCGCATGCGACCGGCTTCTTCCTGACCAGTGCCTTCCTGAGCATCTGGCACGAGAGTCGGCCGGCCCGCAGCTGGCGCGCGTGGGTGGCGCTGGCGCTCGTCGGGGCGTTGATGACGATGACCCGCGAGCAGCTCGGGTTGTTCCTGGCGATTCCGCTGGTCGAGGCGCTCGGCGGGTATCTCCGATGGTTGCGCCATCCAGACCGGGGCACTGGCTGGGTGTGGTTGCTGCGGCGCCACATCGTCTTCGCCGGCGTGTTGTTCATCGGGCTGACGCCGCAGCTGGCGGCGTATCAGGTGCTCAACGGTGCTCCCCGGCCGGCCGGCGAGGTGTCGGGGAAGCTGAACCTGTGCAGCCCTCATGCCATCGATACACTGGTCGACTATGATCCGCGACCGACGCGCTGGTGTGTTGCCGATGCACAGTACCTCGCCCGTACACCTGCCTGGAGCCGTGGTGCACTGCTGTGGAGCCCGGTGCTGCTGCCGGCGCTCGTCGGGCTGTGGTGGCTGCGCCGCCGCGATGCCGGATTGTTTGCCGCGCTCATCGGTGGCTTCGCCCTCCAGGTCTATATCAACGGTGCATTCGGTACGACGTGGCATCTCAGTGGCGCGTTTGGCTTTCGCCGCCTGATCGAGTGCACGCCGATCTTCGTCGTCGGCCTCGCCATGCTCATCGAACGCGCACGACCGGCGCTGGGACGGCTGCCGCTCCTCGCGCTGGCTGTGGCGTTTGTCGCGTGGAATGCCGGGCTGGTGCTCAATGCCACGCTGTTCAACGATGTCACGCAGCTGCGCCGCGGGCTCAGCTGGCCCGAGTTGTGGCGCTGGCAGCTCGAAGCACCGCTGAACCTGATCGGCCGCCTCGGCGAGCTGCTGTTCGACCGCTGCCGCTTGCTCGAGAATTGCTGAATCGCTGTCGGTGTGCGGCTGCGTCTCCCGCCGTCGCCTGGAAACGAGGCGCTGCGCGCTGCGACAGGGGCCAGCTGCCCGCGATCTTCACGCCGCGGCGCTGTCGACCGGTGCGGTGTGGCAGGCCCGCTGCGTGGTGCGGCGGCCGGCGGCGAGCGCGTGCTGTGTGGTACCGCTGCGGGTGTGCTGGCTGGCGCGCGCGACACCGGGAATGCAGCGCACGCGCAGGGAGGCGCGGCTGATGACGACGGACCAGCGCCATGACCATCGGTGGTGGCGTGTGGTGCGATGATCTGCGCCCCGTCAGGCGACGGCTTCGTGCTCGGGAACGCGGCGGGACATGGCGGACCAGCCAGCGCCAGCCCAGACACCACGGCCGGGCCGATCACTGTCGCCGGGGCGACTCGGTGCTGCGAGCCAGCGAGATGGGGCATCATCGTGCGCTGGCCAGTGCTGCGGCGCACCGCCCGGCGGTGACGGGCCTCGCCCCACGTGGCTCGCTCGCAACCCTGCGGCGCGCGATGCGTCAACGCCCATGGGCGGTCGACCTCCCCAGGCGAACCCCGGGCCGCGTGGGGTTGCGTGCTCGTGCCACTCGACGCACGACGCCGTTGGCGTGGCACTCACCCGACCGTCGCGCCACTGGGCACCACCCCATCGCCGAACGCTGGCTCATCGGTGCGGGCCCGAACGATCACATTGCGGCCGATCCTGGCGCCGGCAGGGATGCGGGCACGCTGCCCGACCACGGTCAGCCCAGTGTTGAGCAGCGTTGGGCTGGTCGCATTGGGTGTCTGGTCATCACCATCGCCGACCCGAGCCGCGGTGCCGACCATGACGTGCTTATCGAGGATCGCGCGATCGACCACTGCGCCGGCCGCGACCACCACATTCGAGAGCACGATCGAGTCGCGTACGACCGCACCGGCCTCGATCACGACGCCGGGCGAGAGGACCGAGCGAACCACGGTGCCGTAGACGCGCGCACCATCGCAGATCAGGTTGCCGGCCACCCGGGCCTCGTCACCGATCTCTGCCGCCGGCCGCTCTTCACTGCGCGTATGGACGACCCACTCCGGGTCGTACAGATCCAGCGCCGGTGTCTCGCCCAACAGCGCCATGGTGGCCTCGTAATACGCCTGGACGGTGCCGACATCGGC
Organism: uncultured Chloroflexota bacterium; assembly: GCA_903871975.1. GTDB lineage: Bacteria > Chloroflexota > Chloroflexia > Chloroflexales > Roseiflexaceae > CAIQIY01. The sequence goes on from CAIQIY010000198.1 coordinate 6,989, forward strand.
CCAGTACCCCTGGAAGTGATACGATGCGACGCGTGACTCGGCGACCAGCCGCGGCATCAGATCGCGGCCGAGGTTGGCGGCGGTGCTGCTCGCCAGCATGTCGAGCAAAAATGAGCGCCGGAACAGATAGATGCCCATCGATGCCAGACTCGAACGTGTACGGCGCGGCTTCTCCTCGAAATGGCTCACCGCTCCATCGCTCTCGACCGTCACAATGCCGAAGCGATGCGCATCGTGCGGGCTCACGCCATGCACCGCCAGCGTGACATCGGCCGCACGCTCCTGATGCAGCCGCAGCATCGGCCGGTAGTCCATCGTGTACACATGATCGCCAGCCAGGACCAAGACGGCGTCGACCGGTTGCTCGGCGATGTAGTCGGCGTTGGCGCGCAACGCA
>CAIQIY010000199.1 GCA_903871975.1 uncultured Chloroflexota bacterium
CGGATCCCATGCCAGTGCGTCGTGCAACGCGCCACGGACCGCCTCAAGCATGGTCTGCTCGGTCATCATCATGTCGCTGCACCTCCTTGCACCACACACAGGCATCGCCGGCACCCGGAATCCGCATCGCATCGCATTGCGCCGCGCCACCACAACGCGGCACCCGGCACCACCACCGGTGCCCACCCGTCAGGCACGTCGCTCATCGTCGCCCGGATCCACGACCGGCAGCCGTGCCGAACACATGCTCGGTGATGGTAGCCGGATGGGGCGGCGGTGCCGCATCGGCATCGAGCGTCGCCTGATCGACCTCGGCCCGCGCTTGTTCGGCGATCTGTGCGAGCACTGCCGGCGCAATGCCATAGTCATGCATCAACACCTGGCCACAGCGCGTGATCGGGTCGCGCGCCCGCCACGCATCGACCTCGGCAGGCGCCCGGTAGCGGCGATCGTCATCGGCATTCGAATGCGGCCGCAGCCGGTATGTCTTGCACTCGAGCAGCGTCGGGCCAGCGTCTGCGCGGGCGCGCGCCATCGCACGCCGCATCGCCAACGCTACGGCACGCAGATCGTTGCCGTCGACGACCTCGCCGGGCATGCCGTAGCCCGCTGCCTTGAGCGCGACATCGGCGACTGGCACCTCGGCGTGGTGGGGCATCGAGATGGCATACTGATTGCTCTCGCAGACAAACACGACGGGGAGCTGGTGAATGCCGGCGATGGTGAGCGCCTCGTGCCACGCACCCTCGGCGGTCGCACCCTCGCCGAAACTCGTCACCACCGCGATGTCGCGCTCGCCGCCGATGCGCAGGGCAAATGCCAACCCCACCGCGTGGACCAGATGGCTGCCGACGCTGCTCGAGCCGCTCACGATTCGCCGGGCACGGCTGCTGAAATGACCGTACATCTGCCGCCCGCCGCTCGCCGGATCGGCAGCCCGCCCCATCGCATGCAGCAACAGGTCGCGCGGTGTCTGGCCCAACGCCAACACGAGCGCCATGTCGCGGTAGTATGGCACCACATAGTCATGACCAGCCCGGATCGCCAGCGCCATGCCGACCTGTGTCGCCTCGTGGCCAGCCGAGGTGATGACGAAATGCGCCCGCCCTTGCCGGCTCAGTTGCCACAATCGATCGTCGACAGCACGTGCCAGCACCATGGTGGTATACGCCGACAACACATCGTCGACACACAACGTCGGCGCCAGTTCCTCATCGTGCATCGCATTCCCTCCCGGCGGCCCGGCGGTCGGGCATTGCCAGCGACGTCGCATCCGTGTACACTGGGATCTGCGCCACTCCGGCGCGACGAGTCATCGACCTGAACCAAAGGACACTCACTCCGATGAATGCACCGACCATCATCATGTATGGCACCGCCTGGTGCAGCGACTGCCGCCGTTCGCGCCGGCTGTTCGAGCAGCGCCAGATCGCCTATCAGTACATCGACATCGAAGCCGACGACGCCGCGCGGCAACGGGTGATCGAGGTCAATCAGGGCAACCAGAGCGTGCCCACGATCATCTTCCCCGACGGCTCGGTGCTGGTCGAGCCATCGAACGCCGTCCTCGGCGCGCATCTCGACGAGCGTGGCCTCTGACGCTCCCGCGTCGCGATGCGCCCGTGCGATCGCCGCCCGCAGCCCCGGTGGATGCACCGGGGCTGCACGGCCTGCGCGGGCACCTCACTCGCCCGGCACCGGCAGCAGCGGCACCAGTTCGATGATCTGGTCGTGGGCCGGGCCGACCGAGACCAGCGCCGGCCGGGCGCCGATCAGCTCGCTGATCCGCCCGAGATAGGCCTGCGCAGCCCCTGGGAGGTCTTCAACCCGACGCACCGCAGTCGTCGGCTGCTGCCAGCCCGGCATGACCTCGTAGATCGGCTCGATCCGCGCGAGCTCACTCGTGCGCATCGGTGGATGCCCAATCGGGGTGCCGTCGAGCCGATAGCCGACACACACCGGGATCTCTGCCAGCGTGTCCAGGACATCGAGCTTGGTCAGTGCGAAGGTGTCGATGCCGTTCAGGCGCACCGCGTAGCGCGCCAACACTGCATCGAACCAGCCGACACGGCGCAGGCGGCCAGTCGTCGTGCCGACTTCGGCCCACGGCGTGCCGATCTGCCGCAACACCGCCGCCGCGTCGCCGTCGACCTCGGTAGGAAACGGGCCGGCACCGACGCGCGTGGCATACGCCTTGAAGACACCGAGCACCGTGTCGATCGCCGTCGGTGCGACGCCTGCACCCTGCGCGGCACCGGCAGTCCCCGGCGCCGACGAGGTGACGTAGGGATAGGTGCCGTGGTCGATGTCGAGCAGGCACGCGTTGGCGCCCTCGAAGAG
>CAIQIY010000200.1 GCA_903871975.1 uncultured Chloroflexota bacterium
CACCAGGGCGTCTATGCCTACAGCGACCTGGCCGCCAAGCTGCCGGGCCTCTTTCTCGGATACCTCAGCCGGATCATGCTGTATGGCCGCTTCGGCGTCGCACCAGCCGCCGCCGGCGCAGCCATCCTGCTCGAAGTCGTCTCGGTCGGCTTTGCCGGCGCCGTGCTGTGTCTCGCGTTGATTCCGTTCGTCCCGGCGTTGGCGCCGTTCGCCTCGTGGCCAGTGCTGCTCGCCATCGTCGCGCTCTGCATCGCGCTGACGCATCCACGGCTGCTCGGCGTGCTGGCGGCCCGTATCCCCGGGCAACAGGCGCTGGCCGATGCGTTGCACCAAATCGCCTGGCGCTCGCTGGCGCGGCTCATCATCGGCCAGACGCTCGTCGCCAGTATCGGCGGCCTATGCCTGTTCGGCGTCGTCGCCTCGGTCGTTGGCCACGATGCCGCATCGGCCACCACCCTGCTGTACGTCTGGGCCTTCACGCTGGTCTGGTCGCTGCTGCTGGCATGGCTACCGATCGATCTGGGGTTGCGCCACGGCCCATTGCTGATCGCGTTCGCCGCGCTCTACCCACCGCCGATCGTCGTCATCATCACCGTGGTGTGGCGTATCTGGGTGAACGTCGTCGAATTGACGTGGGCACTGCTCGCCATCGCCGCCACGTTGCTGTCCGGGCGGCATCTGCCCACCGAGGAATCGCCATGATCGTGATCCGACACGCTGCCGACACGCCGGATGCATTGCGCCGCGCCTATGACTCGTTCTACACCGAACAGACGACCGAGCATGGCCACTCGTACTATCGCTGGATCCTGCGACAACTCCGGCCACGCCCCGGCGCACGCCTGCTGGATCTGTGCTGCGGTTCGGCAGTGCTGGCAGTCGAAGCACGGCGCACTGGCGTCGATGCCATTGGCATCGACTTCGCGATCGAACCAATGCGCGCCGCCGCCACGCCGGTGGTCGCAGGGGACGCGCTGCGGCTCCCATTCGCCGACGGCCAATTCGACTATGTCGTCAACCTCGGCAGCCTCGAACACTTCGAAGACATGCACCACGGAGCCCGCGAGATGCTGCGCGTGCTGCATCCGCGTGGCACCTGTGTGGTGCTGGTGCCCAATACCTTCGGCATGCTCGGCACGATCATGTATGCGCGCTTCAACGGCGACATCGCCGATGATGGACAACCACTGCAGCGCTATGCCACGCGGGTTCAATGGCAGCATCTGCTCGAGCAGGCCGGATTCGACGTGATGCGGGTCATCGGCTACGAGTTCCCCCCCCCGGAAACCCTCGCCGACTGGTGGCGCTTCGCCCAACAGCCGCGCGGCAGGCTGATTCCCACCCTGATCTGGCCATTCATTCCGGTGAACCTCGCCAGCAACCTGGTGTTCTTCTGCCGCCGGGCAGCCCACGGAGGACCGTCATGACGACGATGCGCCACGTGCCATGTGCATTGTGTGGCTCACCGACGGCCCAACCCTGGTTCACCGGGCGCGACCGCGGCCTGGGTCATCCCGGTCGGTTCTTTGTCGTGCGCTGCCAGCGCTGTGGGCTGCTACGGCAGTCGCCCCGGCCAGTCGATCTGGCACCCTATTACGAGGGTGGGTACCCGCAGTACACCTCGGATCTGTACACCTGGCAACCATGGTGGCGCCGCACCGTCCCCGACGCATTCGAATACAGTGGCTCCGGCGGCATTCAGTGGAAGCTGATCCGGCGCGTGGTGCCGTGGCGCCGCGGCCGCATCCTCGACATCGGCTGCGGGAACGGCGACCTGCTCACGATTCTGGATCGTGCCGGCTGGGAGGTTCATGGCTATGAGCCGCATGCCACGACGGCCGAAGCAGCCAACCGGCGGCTGGATCATCTCGGGCGCAGGGTGGTCCACAGCGATGCCGGCGCCTTCGATGCATGGCCGGCACAGTCGTTCGATGTGATCACGCTGTGGCATGTCATCGAGCATCTGCCCGAGCCGCTGGCGATGCTGCGCGTGGTTCACCGGCTGCTGCGGCCCGGTGGGCTGTGCCTCATCCAGACACCGCATGTCGCCGCCGCCGAGGCGCTCGTATTGCGCAGCTACTGGCATGGCTGGGAGCTGCCACGCCATCTGTGGTTCTTCTCGCACACCACGCTGCAGGCACTGCTCGAGCGCGCGGGTCTGCTGGTGTGGGCTCGACCGGTGTCCAACAGCTACGACATCGCCGTGCTGAGCGTCGGCCATGTGGCGCGCGCCGTGCTTGGCGCACGGCTCGGCACGCGCGTCGCCCGGTTGGCGCGCCGTGCGCCGGTAGAGGCGCTGGCACGGGCTGCGTTGACAGTCCTCGACCACGCAGGCCTGGGTTCGCAACTCACCGTCGTGGCGGTGCGGCCACTCGAGCATGCGCCGGCGTCGGCCAGCATACCGCCATCAGCCTGAGCCGCAGTGGTCTGCCGTGGTTCCCCGATCATGGAATCCGCGGTATCGTATGCGTGCCATCGCCGAGCGGCCAGCAGAGCCCCTGGACCAGGCCCTTCAGATACCACGGAATGTGATGGTATTGTCGATGCAGCATCAGCTGCCCGATCCGTCGTAGGTACATCAGCTCGCGCGTGGCGTAGAGGATCATCTGCGGCCAGCCCAGATACGTGCGCAGGAAGATGAGCCGGCTGCGAATGAGGTAGTAGTCGCGCAGATGATTGGCGCTCCGGGTGCTGGCACTGCCTTCGTGCGTCACCGCGAGATCGGCGAACAGCACCGAGTCGTATCCGGCACGTGCCGCTCGCAGGCACATATCACAATCCTCGGAGTACATGAAGTACCGCTCGTCCATCCCGCCGATGCGCTCGATCACCGCCATGCGGATCATCATCGCACAGCCGAAGACGAAGTCGAAGTGCATGATGTCGAACTGACCACGATCGATGGTGTCGATGCCGTACATCGCCAGGTGGCTGCGGCGCAGCGCACCGCCGAGGCCCCAGAGTTTGCGCTGCTCCCCCGGATAATACACCTTCGGCGTCGCGATTCCGATGTTCGCCATGCGTTGCATGCGCTCGACCATGTGGGCGATGCAATCGGGCGGCAGATACGCATCGTTGTTGAGCAACAGCACATAGCCCGCCCCCCGCGCCCGGGCAGCCGCGAGCCCACGATTGACGCCACCGGCGAAGCCCAGGTTGTGCGGCAGCGCGAGTACTGTCGCATCCAAAGCATGCTCGGCCAGCACTGCGGCACTGCCGTCGTTCGATCCGTTGTCGATGACGATCGTCGCGAGCGACGGATACGTCTGTCGTTGTACTTCACGCAGGCATGCCAGCGTCTGCTCGGCAGCCCGCCAGTTGATGATGATCACCGCGACCAGCGGCGCAGCATGAGTCATGGTGCCCGTCGCTCCATCAGGCAAGGCATCGGCAAAGGTTCGTACCTCGTTTGCCAGTGTACCATGTCCGGCGATCGTTCCGGGTGGCAGGGTCGGGCTACTCCATTCGGGTGATGCCTCGCCGCCACGATTACTTACCTCAGACGACACCAGATAGCACGTCTGATGTATTGCGCCCAGTGCAGCCACCGACGATACTGACACTGTTCCCATTGACGTGCGGCGCACCGCACGCCGGCTGGATGATGGAGGTTTCGCATGAAGCGACTTCTCGGCGCTCTGGCGTTGCTGGTGGGCCTCGTGCTCGGCCCGACGCTGACACACGCACAGTCCTTTGACTACACGACCGGTCTGCAGATCCAAAACCTGTCGACCACTACGGCTGCGACGGTGACGGTGACGTTCTACAACCCGAACGGCACCACTGCGGCGACGCAGACGGGCAGCATTGCCGCTGGTGCATCGGTGACGTTCTATCCGTTGGGTGCGCCACCGAGCGGCTGGAGCGGTGGCACGGTGCCAGCCAACTTCAGTGGCTCGGCGGTAGTCTCGTCCGACCAGCCCGTCGCGGCGATCACCAACGTCGTCGGCACCCAGGGCAGCAACACGTTCCTCGGCTCATACAACGGCATCTCGACCGGTGCGACATCGGTCGTCCTGCCGATCGTGTTCCGCAACAACTTCGGCTACAGCACCTGGTTCAGTGTCCAGAACACTGGTTCGTCCGACGCCACGGTGACGGTCCGGTACGTCAAGGGTGCCGGCCAGTCAGGCACCAACTACACATCCCCGGCAGTGACCATCAAGGCCGGTGCCGCCAGAGACTTCAACCAGGCGAGCGACACCAACCTCGGCTCGAG
>CAIQIY010000201.1 GCA_903871975.1 uncultured Chloroflexota bacterium
GGACCACACTGGGGCGATCGCTCACCCACTGACCCGCCCGCACACAGCATCAGCGGTGGTATACTGCGCGTGACACGTCGACCCAATGCTTCCCCGGAGGTTACCCCATGCGCGATCGCATCGCTTCGCTGCTGGTTGCCGCAGCGCTCGGTTGTGCCCTGCTACCGAACGCAGCCCACGGCGCCGAGGCCCCGGCAGGTTCGGTCGTCTATATTGCCGAGACGGGGCACAATCTCGGCGCCGGATTTCGCACCTACGCCGCCGAGCATGGTGGTCTGCCGGTGTTCGGCTATCCAATCACCGAAGTGCTGCGCGAGGGCGATGCGCGCGTGCAGTATTTCGAGCGTGCACGCATCGAGTTGCGCAGCCACGGCGTCAGCCTGGGGCGCATCGGCGCCGAGCTGGTCGCCGAACGCGGCGACGAGGCGCCGTTCCGCTGGATCGACCGTGATCCGGGCGGGGCGCGGCGCTACTACGCAGCCAGTGGCCACACGCTCGGCGGCCGGTTCGCCGACTACTGGGACGCACATGGCGGCCTGGGGTTGTTCGGCTACCCGATCTCCGAAGAGTTCCGCGAGCCCGACGCTGCCGGCACCGAGCGCATGGTGCAATACTTCGAACGCGCACGCTTCGAGTGGCATCCCGACATCGGGCCGGGTGGCGCCGTCCTTCAGGGGCTGATCGGCAGCGAACTCGTCGCACGGCGCAGCGATGCCGCCCACATCACCGCACCGGCGGCCCCACTGGCATTGCTCGGCAGCGCGACGACGATCTTCCGCACTTCGGCCGCCGAGCGACGCTTCAACATCGAACGGGCGGCAACGATGTTTGATGGCCTGATCGTCGACTCCGGCACCGAGTTCTCGTTCCTCGCCAACGGCGACTTCTCCGACGATGCCGGCTTCGTCGAGGGGTACGGCATCGTCGGCGGGCGCCTCGAACGCGTCATCGGTGGCGGATTATGTCAGGTTTCGACGACGATGTTCCGCGCGGTGTCGAATGCCGGGTTACACGTCACGCGGCGCATTCCGCACAGTTACATCGTGTACTTCTACGAGAACATCCTCGGCTTCGATGCGACCGTGTACAGCCCGGGCGTCGACTTTCGCTGGGTGAACGACATGAGCACGCCGGTGTTCATCGTCGCACGCACCAATACAGCGAATGCCGCGGTGACATTCGAAGTATGGGGCACCGACGACGGTCGCCGTGTGTCGTATGCCGGCCCCGATGTATCGAACATCGTGGAGCCAGGCGTCGCCGTCTGGCAGTACGACCCGCGGTTGCCAGCCGGCGCCACGCGGCAGCTGGTGCACGGCAGGCCAGGCATGACCGTGCGCTATCAGCGCAGCGTGACGCGGGCCGATGGCACCGTCGAGAAGACGGAGTATCGCACGCGCTACCAGCCATGGGATGATTTCTTCACCTACGGGCCGGGGGTCACGCCACCCGCCGGGGTCGTGGTCGTGACGACGCCGGTGGCGGTGCCATGACGACAGCAGATGGGTTCCCGTCAGACGACGTCAGCCTGACGATCCTCGACCTGGGATTGTTCGAGGTCCACGACGATGGCCGGCTGATCGGGATCCCCGCCTATCTCATCCGGTCGGGGCCGGCACTGCTGCTGGTCGACACCGGCTTTCCGGCGGCGTATGCGCACGATCCGGCGGCGGCCGGGCGCAGCGACGGCCTGGACGCCTTCGGCGTCATCCGTGCACTCGACGCCACGCAGACACTGGTGGCGCAGCTGGCGCGCTGCGCGGTTGCCCCAGCGATGATCACCCACCTGGTCCTGACCCACAGCCACATCGATCACGTGGGTGGGCTGCATGCGTTTCCCGGGGCCACGCTGGTGTTGGACCGTGCCGAGCGTGCGGCACCCCGCCCGCTGTACTGGGGCGATCGCCGGCCACTCGCCTGGCCCGACCAGCCGCAGCACCTGATCGATGCCGACACCCGGATCGCGCCGGGCGTCACGCTGCTGCGCACGCCGGGCCACACGCCCGGGCATCTCTCGCTGCTGATCGAGGCGCGCGACGGCCGGTCGGTCGTGCTGGCAGCCGACGCGATCTCGCGGCCGCACGAGCTCACCGAGGATCGCTTCGCTGGCGCGTGGGACCCGGCGCTGGCGCGTGCGAGCGCCCGTCGGCTGGTGGCGTTGGCGGCCGAGCGTCGCGCTACGCTGATCTATGGCCATGATCCGGCACAGTGGCCGTCGTTGCCGAAGGCACCCGCGCGGGTGCTGTGAGGCGTGGCTCAGCGCACGTCACGCCCCTGGTTGAGGATGATCACATTGCCGCTGGAACAATCGCCGGCCGGCGAGGCCAGGAAGACCACCCACGCCGCGACTTCGGCGGGCTGTAGTGGGGCGCCGCGTGGCATCGCCGCCAGCGCCCGCTCGAGGACGTCTGCAGGCACGACGTCGAACAGGTCGGTGCGCGTCATCGCGGGGGCGATCGAGTTGACGGCGATGCCGTCGCGGGCGTAGCGTCGTGCCAGGTGCTTCGTGAGCGTGTCGAGTGCGGCCTTGCTGGCGCGGTAGTGGGCAGGATCGAAGACGTCGAAGTTGTAGGCGCCATTCGACGAGATGTTGATGATCTTCTTGATTCCCGGCCGCTGCAGCATCGCCGGGATGGCCGACTGGCAGGCATAGAACGCACTGTCGAAATTGATGGCCATCTGGCGTCGCAGCTCATCGGGCGTGATCGCGAGCAGATCGTTCATCAGGCAGGTGCCGGCGTTGTTCACCAGGCAGTCGACGCCGCCGTGTGCCGCAATGATCTGCCGGAAGACGCTGGCGACGGCAGCGGCATCGCTGACGTCGAGCTGGTACTGATCACCCGGCCAATCGCGCGCCGGGTCCTGATCGAGCACGACCACGTGCCAGCCTGCTGCCGCCAGCGCCTCGGCGATCGCCCGGCCGATGCCGCGCGCGCCACCCGTCACCACCGCAATTCGTCGCATCAACCCCTCCGCGCTCGTCACGCCCGTGTGGCGTAGTCCTGCCACACGATCATACCGGATTTCGGCAGCGGGCGTGCGATCCGGGCCGAAGCGCAGCCTGACGGCCACGGCGGGGCACGGCAGCATCGCGCCGACGCAGCACCTGATCGCTGCTGCCCCGGGCAGCCATCGGCGCAATGCGGTAGAATACGTTCAACGGGAGCGATGACCACGATCCGGGAGAGGGGCAAGCATGCGCGTCGCCGTCTTCAGCACCAAACCCTACGACCGCACCTTCCTCGAGGCGGCGAACCGGTCGCACGAGCATACCTTGACGTTTCTCGAGCCACGCCTGACCAGCGCGACTGCGCGGTTGGCCGAAGGCCACGATGCCGCCTGTCTCTTCGTCAACGATGTCGCATCGGCAGAAGTGCTGCAGCAACTGGCGGCTGGCGGCACGCGCATGCTGGCATTGCGTTCTGCCGGGTTCAATCACGTCGATCTGGCGGCTGCCGCCCGCCATGGCTTCACCGTGGCACGCGTGCCGGCGTATTCACCGCACGCCGTCGCCGAACACACCGTCGGGTTGATGCTGGCACTGAACCGCCAGGTACACCGCGCCTACAACCGGGTCCGCGAGGGCAACTTCGCCCTGGACGGTCTGCTGGGGTTTGATATGCGCGGCAAGACGGTCGGTATCGTGGGGACCGGCAAGATCGGGGCGATCGTCGCACAGATCGTCCGTGGCTTCGGCTGCGACATCTTGGCGTACGATCTCGCCGAACATCCCGGCTGCATCGCCCTCGGCGCGCGATACGTCGCGCTCGACGATCTGCTGACCCAGAGCGACATCATCACGCTGCATTGCCCGCTCACCCCCCAGACCTATCACCTGATCGACGGCGCGGCGCTCGCGCGCATGCGCCCCGGGGCGATGCTGATCAACACCAGCCGTGGCGCGCTGCTCGATGCCCAGGCAGCCATCGAGGCACTGAAGTCGGGCCAGCTCGGCTATCTGGGCCTCGACGTCTACGAAGAAGAGGCTGACCTCTTCTTTGAAGATCTGTCGAACCGAGTGCTGCGCGATGATGTCTTCGCCCGCCTGTTGACGTTTCCCAATGTCATCATCACCGGTCATCAGGCATTCTTCACCCAGACCGCCCTGACGGCGATTGCCGAGACCACCATGGCAAACCTGACGGCCTATGCCGCCGGGCAGGCACTCGCCAACCTGGTACCACTGCCGTGAGCCATGCGCGCTGCACCGCGGCGCCGCCCTGGGAGCGTACGCATCCATGCTGGAGACATCACTGAGCCTGGCGCATCTGGTTCGTCGGGGGACGCCAGCCGAGCATTCGCCGATCGTCATTCTGGCCCACGGCTATGGCAGCAACGAAGCCGACCTGTTCGACCTGGCGCCGCTCCTCGATCCGGGCATCACGCTGATCTGCCCACGCGCGCCACTGGTGCTCGGCCCGGGGAGTTTCGCCTGGTTCGACGTCGGGTTCACCACGCAGGGCATCGTCGCAGACCCCGTCGAAGTCCGGCATGCCACCGCGCGGATGGGCAGGTTCGTCGCCGAGGTCAGCGCCAGCTGGCAGGTTCCGGCGAGCCACATCATCATCGGTGGGTTCAGCCAGGGCGGATCGATCGCGGCGATGCTGCTGCTGACGCAACCCGACCTCGTCGCCGGCGCGCTGATCCTCAGCGGCTTGCTCCCCGATGAGGCAATGGCCGACATCGCGCCGCACGCGGCATTGCCGACCCGGCGCTGCTTCGTGAGCCAC
>CAIQIY010000202.1 GCA_903871975.1 uncultured Chloroflexota bacterium
GACTACCCCATCGCCATCCGTGGCATCGACGGCACCGACAAGGTGCTCGTCGGCTCGTCTTCGCAGGTCTCCAACGCTGGTCAGCTGCTGCTGGTGACGCTCAGCGATCTCACGACGACGCCGACGAAGTCGATCGTGCTGAATCACTCGACGCGCGCGATCGACTACTGTCCCACCACGGGCAGCGCCGGCTCGCTGGCGAACGTCGCGTTCGCCGCCGAGAACACGTCGAGCTCGGCGGGTCAGGTCTGGCGCATCGCGACCCCCGACGCCACGCCGGCCGCCACGGCTGCCGCCGGCATCACCGACTACGTCAACGATGTGCGCGCCGGGTGTACCGACGGCGTCGTCTACGCCGGCACCATTGCGACGAGCGGCACCGGGCTGTGGCGCTCGACCGACGGTGGGGCGACCTTCACGCAGCTGGCGATCACCTCGAGCCTGACGAACCCGAACAATCTGCAGCGCATCGAGACCCTGGCGGTCGATGCGGCCGACAACGACCGGGTGATGATCGTGTCGGATCGTGGCGACGTTCTGGAGACGACCGATGGCGGCGCGACCTGGACGGTGCTCAACGACTCGCAGACCCGCGGATTTGGCGCCGAACGCCCCGGCGATGTGGAGTACGCCCCGGCCCGCGCGACACGCAGTGGCGCGCGCATCGCGCCACGGGCAGCCGTCACGGCCAGCGACCCGCTGTTCGGCTCGGCGTCGGGCGTGTTCACCGTGGCGCCGAGCGCGGCGAATATGCTCTACGTGCCGATCGTGCGCCGCTGAGCGTGATCGGGCCACCGCGGAGTTCGCTTCGCGGTGGCCCTCACCCGCAGCTCCATCGCAACGCCGACATCCTTGGCGCTGTGTGCCACTCCCTCGGTACAACGCGGCCGGGCATCGTTCGGCAGGCGAGCGGCCATGCATGGCAGCCTCACGGCACCACCATCGTTGCGCCGCTCCACGCCGTGAGGGCCACGGGTGGGCGAGTTGCCGATGGCGCTTGCCACTGCGGGCTGCGGGTCTGCATCCGTCAGCCGGTGCCGGGGGGCATGCTCGGCGGAACCGGCGCCACGATTCCGGCATTCGACTGCGTGCACACCTGTGGTATGATTTTGCCGGCGGTCATCACAACGATGCGGCCTGCTGCAGGCGATGCACGATCCAGGACGAGCCCCGACCTCCAGCCTTCCAACCGACGTGATCACCATCTTGATCGCTGCATACGACTCAGCGGAGCATAGTACACCATGGAAGATCGATGGCTGTTCATGATTGGTTTCATTTTGTCGTTGGTTTTGCTATACCTGCTGATCAGAGTTGTGAATCTATCAATGTCCCGCATGAGTATTCCCATGGTGTTTATATGGAGTTATATTGTTTTTGGTTATGCGGGGTTTCCGCTACTTCTATTCAATTTAGTTGAACGAGCTCGATGGTTGTTTTTTTCGCAAGATATACTACTAATGGCATGGTTATACGCGACAATAGCGCTATTTATGCTGATTATTGGTTTTATATTCTCAAAATACATACTACAAGCGAGCGCAGTTGAATATGATGTTATACCAACTGAATCAGTTCTTATTCGCGGTAACGTCAATGTATTTGCACTAGTGATACTTTGTATTTTGGTGTTTGTATCAACATTTATATTCTCACGGCAGGTCGGTCTTGATCGGCTGTCAAGTGTACTTGAAGTGCAAAATACGACAGGAATTGCACAGATACGTGGTGAATTGAGCGAAGCAGTCAGTAGTTCCTGGAGGTATAATCTATTCTCCGAAAAAATAGCATCATTTGTCAGCTATGTTGCACTTAGTGCTTATTTATTGACGAAA
>CAIQIY010000203.1 GCA_903871975.1 uncultured Chloroflexota bacterium
GCGATCCCGCGTCCAACACGGCGTCGCTGACGCTGTGCTACCTCCGACGCTCGGCTACGCGCCCGGACGGGTGGTGGTATACTGGCGCGGTATGTCAACCGTCTGCCGGCCCATGACCGGCACCGCGCAAGGCAGGTGTCGCGTGGCTCAACGTCGTCTCCCGCTGCGCCATCGGGCATGGCCCGCCATCGTCGGTGCCTTGCTCGCCATCCCGCTGCTGCTGTTGGTATTGCCGGCCCGCGCCCAGACAGCCGCCGGCGACGCACCGTTGCTCACGGCGCAGGCCGACGCCATCCCGGATCAGTACATCGTCGTGCTGCGCCAGGATCGCGTGGCGGCGGCAGCGGTGAGCATCAAGGTGGCCGGCGCCAAACAGCTCGTCGGCACGCGGGTGCTGCATCAATACGGCAGCGTGTTGCGCGGCTTCGCCGCGGTGCTGAGCCCAGTCGGGTTGGCAGCGCTGCGCAAGGATCCCGACGTCGCCTATATCGCGCAGGATCGACGCATGTCGATCGATGTGACCCAGACCAACCCGCCGTGGGGGCTCGACCGCATCGACCAGCGGGCGTTGCCGCTCAGCAACGGCTACAGCTACGGCAACGATGGCACCGGGGTCCATGCCTACATCATCGATACCGGCATTCGTGCCAGCCACGGCGAGTTTGCCGGTCGGATCGGCACCGGCCGTGATCTGGTCGACGGCGACAACGACCCGGACGATTGCCAAGGCCACGGGACGCACGTCGCCGGCACGGTCGGCGGCAGTACCTACGGGGTCGCCAAGGGTGTCACGCTGCACGGCGTACGCGTGCTCGACTGCAGCGGCTCGGGCAGCACTGCCGGTGTCATCGCCGGCATCGAATGGGTCACGAACAACCACGAGAGCCCGGCAGTCGCCAACATGAGCCTTGGGGGCAGTGCCTGGCAACCGCTCGACGATGCCGTCGCGGCCTCGGTCGCCGCCGGCGTGACCCACGTGGTCGCCGCGGGCAACAGCGACACCGATGCCTGCTCGTCGTCACCGGCGCGCGCGTCGAGCGCGATCACCGTCGGTGCGACCGGGTCCAGCGACATGCGCGCCTCATTCTCGAACTACGGTACGTGTCTCGACATCTTTGCCCCGGGCGTCGGCGTGCTGTCGGCGTATCACACCAGCGACAGCGCCACGGCGAGCCTGTCGGGGACGTCGATGGCCTCGCCACATGTCGCCGGCGTGGTAGCCATCTATTTGCAGGGCGCTCCGGGCGCGACGCCGGCACAGGTCACCAGCGCGCTGCTGAATGCGGCGACGTCCGGCGTGGTGAGCGATCCACAGAGTGGTTCGCCGAACCGGTTGCTCTATACGCCGCTGGCGACACCCGGCACGCCGACGCCGACGGTGACCGGCACGCCGCCGACGGCTACGCCGACGGCTACGCCGACACGCACGCCGACGCGCACGCCGACGCCGACCGCGCCGCTGTTCGATGCGATCGGCGGCGCGAAGGGCATCGCCAGTGCCAGCTATGGGGATACGGCTGATACCAGTGCCGCGACCATCGCCAGCGATGATCCGGTGGCTTCGTGCCATTGGCGCCAGGGGGGCGGCTCGGTGTGGTATCGCTTTACCACCACTGGCGGCGCTGCCAGCATCGCCACCGCCGGCAGCGCGTACGACACGGTGCTGTCGCTCTACCGCGGGGCGCCCGGTGCGCTGACGCCGATCGCCTGCAATGATGACGTCGCAGTTTCCGTCGGCGACCTGACATCGGCTGTCTCCGCCAGCCTCAGCGCCGGCACCTACTACATCATGGTCACCAACTACTGGCCCACCGCTGGCAGCGAGCTGGTGCTGAGCGCGAGTTTGGGTGGCGTGGTCGGCGCGACGGCTACGCCGACGCACACCACTGAGCCGACGCGCACGTCTGCGCCGACGTCGACGCCTACACCGCTGCCGACGGCGGTGGTGACCCCAGCGCCGGCCCCGCCACCGATGGTGAGCGGGATCGATCCGGCCAGCGGCGCTGATGGCGCGATCACCAACGTGCAGATCCGTGGCTCGGGCTTTCTCGGCGCGCCGACTGCGTCGCTGGTCGATGCCGACGGCGGCCGAACCGCCCTGGGAGCGGTGAGTCGGGTGAGCGCCACGCAGCTGCTGGCCCAGGTGCCGGCGGGCATGGACAGCGATGTGTACAGCGTCGAGGTGTGCAACCCCGACGATCAGTGTGCCATCCTGCCCCAGGCGTTCACCATCGCCGACGGCGGCCCGCGCCTGCTGGCGGTCGCGCCATCGCAAGGCTCGACCAGCGCGCCGGTGCTGGTCACGTTGTACGGGTTCGACTTCCAGCCCGGTGTGTCGGCGACCGTCGGCGCGACGGCGCTGACATCGGTGCGCCGCGTGAGTGCGACGCTGGCGACTGGCTATCTGCCGGCTGGCGTGGCGGCCGGCACCTACGACATCACGGTGCGCAACAGCGCGTCGGGGCCGGCGAGTACGTTGCCGAATGCCTACACGGCCTATGATCCGGCGACCGACGACCTGGCGGCCGAGAACGATGATCTGACGACGAATCCATCGACGGTGCGCGCCGGGGCGATGACGCTGCTGCAACTCAATGTCTGGCGGCGTGGCACGGGCACGGCGGCGCTCAGCGTGCCGGTGGCGTTCTACCGCCGGACATCGAGTGGCTCGCTGCTCGAGATCGGCCGGACGACCTCGGCGTCGATCGCGCCGGGGACGCTCACGCCGACGCTGGTGAGCACCAGCTGGGATACCAGCGGTCTCGCGGGTGATGTGACCATTGTGGCGATCATCGATCCGGACCTGACGCTCGGCGAACTGGTGACGTCGAACAATACGGCGCAACGCACGATCACGGTGATGCCGCTGGCCGCCGGCGACCAGATCGCGCCGATGGTCGATGCGGTGCGGCTCGATGATGGTGCCAGCGAGGTGCGCGATGGCACGGTGACGGTGGCGCTGACGGCACGCGACAACGAGGGTGGGAGCGGCCTGGCGGGCATGTTCCTGATCGAGCGGGTGTTCGATGCGGGATCGCTGACGTGGGCGGTGACCCAACAGACCGGCTGGGTGCCGTATCGCCCGACGTATTCGTTGACCCTGGCTGGCGATGCGGGGCTGCACTACATCCAGGTGTGGGTGAGTGATGTCGCCGGGAATGTCTCGGCACGGCCGGCGCGCGCCGCCGTGAATGTGACGCCGGACGCGGCGACGCTGCGTGGCTCGCAGGTGCATGTGTTCCGGCAGACGCTGGCAGTAGGTGAGCGCCTGAGCGCGACGGTGGCGACGGCGAGCGGCGATGCGGATCTGTATGTGTGGGACCCGGAGGGCAAGCTGGCGGGGTCGAGCGTGCGTACCGGCACGCAGACCGACGCGGTGAGCCTCACGGCGACGCTGGCGGGGGTGTACCAGATCGAGGTGTATGGCTATGCGGCGTCGGCGTATCGCCTGACGATCGATGGCAGTGGCATCGTCGCCGAGGTTCCGCCGGAACTGGGGATCACCAAGACGGTCCGCTCGGCGCCGGCGGTGGCGCCGGCAGCGGTGCCGGCGAGCACGACGGGTGTGCCGGTGGCGCCGCAGTTCACCTTCACCCTGTACACACCGGTGTTGCGGCGCTGA
>CAIQIY010000204.1 GCA_903871975.1 uncultured Chloroflexota bacterium
GCAGCAGCGGCGCCAGGTCGGCAGGGTCATCGAGATCCAGATCGCTCAGCACCAACGCCGGCGACACCACATCGATGCGCCGCGCGAGCGAGCCAGCCAGCTGCCATTCGGACAGCGGCCGGCTGCGATACCAGCTGCCGACGATGTACTGCCGCTCGATGCCCTGGCTGCGTCCCGAGCGAATGTCGACCGGCCCGTGTGGGCCGACGGTCTCGAGGATGTCGGCCAGCGCATCGGCCAGCGGCGGATCGTGGCACAGCGCCAGCGCGAGGTGTGCCACGCTGGCCCGGCTGTCGAGCGGTTGCGCCTGCCCCGCGAGTGCGTCGAGCACGACGAGCATGCCACGCTCGAGCGCCCGGCGCAGCCGCATCGCATCGCCGCCCGCGACGACATGGCGCACGCCCTGGCGGTAGAGTGCCTGAAAGACCACCGCGGCAGTCGCGGTGCCATCGCCGACCCGCTCGTGCAGCCGCCAGAGCATCTGCCGCAGGAACATCGCGCCGACGTCGGCGTCGCGTTCGCGCACCTGCAGGAAGCGCCGCGCGATCAGCCCACCGCTGTCGAGCAGCTCCGGCAGATGCGGCCGTGGCCCGACCGGTTCCACTGCCGTGTTTCGCGGCACCGGGCCGAGCGTCGGCCGGATCGCACCGGCGAGCAGGTCGACACCGCGCCCAAATCCGCGGTAGGTACGTGGCTGCCGCGTCACCAGCGGCGTCCGCGGCCGCTGCCGAAAGGTCGAGGCCGGCGGATCGTCCGGCCGCCGTCGGCGTGGTCGTGATGGCACCGGTTATCCCTTCAATCCCGACAGCGAGATGCCTTCGATGAACGATCGCTGGGCGAAGAAGAAAATGAACAGGATCGGCATCGTCACGATCGTGCTGACAGCCATCAGATACGGGTAGGCATTCGCCGATGCGCCCACCTCGGTCATCGCCCGGCCCATGCGCTGGATCGCGAGTGCGAGCGTCCACTCGGGCTCGTTGTTGATGTAGATCAACGGCCCGAGATAGTCGTTCCAGGCATCCATGAACGCAAAGAGCGCGACGACCGTCAGGGCTGGCCGGGCCAGTGGCAGAATGATGCGAACCAGCACCTGAAGCTCGTTGGCGCCGTCGATCACGGCTGCTTCCGAGAGCTCGGTCGGAATCGAGCGGAAGAACTGGCGCAGCATGAAGATGAAGAACGCGTTGCCGAAGAACGCCGGCACTACCAGCGGCAGATACGTGTTGATCCAGTCGAGATCCTTGAAGATGATGAAGAGTGGCACCAGCCGCACCTGAAACGGAATCATCATCGTCGCCAGGCAGATGGCGAACAACAGATCGCGCCCGGGCCAGCGGATGCGCGAGAATGAATACGCGACCAGGGCAGACGACAGCACCGTGCCGATCGTCGATGGGATGGCATACTTGACGACCGTATTGAACGTGAACAGGTTGAAGTCCTGCACCTGCCAGGCGCTGAGGAAGTTGCCGACGTACGCGGGATTGGGGATCCAGCGCGGCGGCACGGTGAAGACCTGGTCATCGTCTTTCATCGCCGACGAGGCCATCCAGTAGAACGGCATCAGGAACGTGAGCGCCAGCCCGAGCAGGATGATGTACCGCGCGATCGTACCGAGCAGCTCGGCGGGCTGGATCGTGCGTCGCCGCCGCGTGGCCGCGCTGCCGGTGAGTGTCTCGGCTGCCATCAGCAACTCCTCTCATTCACTGCGGTAATACACCCAGCGTGCCGATGAGCGGAACAGCATCACCGTGAAGATGACGATCACGATGAACAGGATCCAGGCGAGCGCCGACGCTTTGCCCATGCGCAAATACTGGAAGGCATTGCGGTAGAGGAACACCGCGAAGAACTCGGTCGCGCGATTGGGGCCGCCCTGCGTCAACAACCATGGCAGCGCAAAGTTCTGGAAGCCACCGATGAACGCCATGACCATGTTGAACAGGATCACCGGGCTGCACATCGGCAGGGTAATGCTCCAGAACCGGCTCCAGCTGCCGGCACCGTCCATCGTGGCCGCTTCGTAGAGCTCGCGTGGTACATCTTGCAGCGTGGCAAGGAAGATGACCATCGCGCCGCCCTGCATCCACATGTGGATCAGCAGCAAGGTTGGCTTGACGACCGTTGGGTTCGAAAGAAACGGGATGGTCGGCAACTCGAATGCCCGCAGCGTGGCATTGATTGCACCGTACTGGATGTTCAGCACAAACGCCCAGACTGACGAGACGACGATGATGGGCACGATCGACGGGAAGAAGAAGATCGCCCGAAATGCCGAACGCGCGACGATGCGTGAGTTCAGGAGAACTGCCATCAGGAAGGCAGACGCAACGCCGATCGGTGAGCTCAGAATGACCCACCACAACGTATTCTGGATGACCAGAAAGAAATCATCGTCCGTCGTGAGGTTGATGTAATTCGTCAATCCGATGAACTGTGGCGGCTGGAGCAGATCATACCGCGTGAAGCTGTAATAGAGCGATGAAATGATCGGATAGACCGTCCAGAGCACGAACCCGATCAGCCAGGGAGACGCGAAGAGCACCCCATAGAACAGGTCGTGGCGCTGCATGCGCGAGAGCCGGGGCCATTTGCGGGACGCTACCGCCATACATCACCTCACTGTGGTGTGGAGCACCCGTATTGCTTGAGGGGGGGCAGGAGGGCGCCGCGACGGCATGTCACGGCGCCCGGAGACACTAGCTGGCGTAGCCGGCCTCGCGCCATTCCTTCTCGGCGTCCGCCTGCAGCGCCGCAGCGGCATCGGCTGCGGTCATCTCATCGCGATACACCTTCTCGAAGTACGCGTTGTACTGGTTGCCCACGAACGTCTCGATCTCGCACCACAGCGGATAGTTCCACTCGTTGGCCTCGGTGACCGACTTGAGGTAGAAGTCCAGACCGGGGTAGGCCGAGCCATCGACCGTCGCCAGATACGGCTTGTAGTCGGGCAGCCAGCCGACCGAGCTGAACACCGGGTCGCAGTGCTCCTTCGAGTTGAGGAACTCGGCGACTGGCCAGGCCACCTCGGGGCCATTCTTGGCACCCTTGTAGAACAGCACCATGTGGCCGCCGCCCTGCTGGACCTTCGCACCACGACGGCTCTCGGGCACCGGGATCCAGGTCGCGCGGTTGAGCTTGGCGACGTCGGGCTTCTCCTGGGCGGTCTCGCCCGGATGCCAGTAGCCTTCGACGATCATCGCCTGCACTTCGGCGTTGAACGAGCCACCCCACGAGCCTTGGCCCTCGACCGAGCGCATGCCCGTCAGGTTGTCGGGCCCGATGATGCGCACGAACTCGGCGAGCGTCTCCATGCCTTCGGCCATCTGCGGCGTATCGATGTTGAAGGTCTGGCTCTTGACGTCGAACCACTTGAAGCCCCACGAGTCCGGGATGAAGCTGCCATCGGCGGTGGCGAACAACCCACCCTCGGCATCGGTCGGATCGTAGCCGATCTGCGTCAGATTGCCGGCGGCGTCGAAGACGGTGAGCGCCTTGTGCCAGATGAGCATCTCATCCCAGGTGACCGGCGGCTTCTCGGGGTCGAGGCCGGCGGCGGTCACCAGTCGCTCGTTGTAGTTCAGGCCGCGCCGCACGAACGCCTCGATGCCCGAGACGCCGTAGTGCTTGCCGCGGTAGAACTGCCCGCCCCAGGCGGCCGGCGAGAAGTTGTCGGGCTTCAGCACGCTGCTGAGCGCCGCGTAACTGTCGATCTCGACCGCTTGGCCCTTCGACATGTAGTCGATGTAGTGGTGGCCGGTGCCGACGTCGGGCGGTGTGCCGGCGGCGACCGCCGTCAGAAACACTTCCTCGGCCTGCACGCCAGTCTTGACTTCGACCTTGTTCGGCGCGACGAGCGACTGCAGGGCTGGCTCGAACACCTTGACGGCATTGGCGTACTGGTTCCAGAAGGTCCAGTAGGTGATCGTCTTGCCCTCGGCTGGGGGTGGGGCCTCCGAGGCATCGGCTGGCGCCGCGGTCGGGTCGCCCGCGGCAGGGGCGTTGCCGCCGGGTGCGGCAGCACCGGTGCATGCCGAGAGCGCGAGACCGCTGGCGGCAGCGAGACCGTACCGGAGAAAATCGCGACGGTTGAGCTTCTTCGAACTCATGGGCCTGTGCTCCTGTTCATACGCGCCTGCTGGTCAGCACCATCACTGGCCAGGAATGCGACCGGCATCGTTGCCTGTGCGGTCTCGCGACACGCCCGAGTGATCAGGTGGGGCGCCGAATCGTCGTCGCCTGACGTTCGTACCTCCTCGTTCGCTTCGACAGAACATACCGTGGCTGACGCAGCCTATCATTGCATGCCCAGTATTGTCAAGTGGCGGATTGTGATTATGGCGTGCTACACTGGGCAGTCGGCTGCGTGCCGACCGAAGGACAGCAGCATCCCGCGCGACGCAATCATGCCATGAAGGTGCCCGATGCCTGCCAGCCTGATTCACATCGCCCTGATCGTCCGCGACTACGACGAGGCGATCGCGTTCTACACCGAGCGGATGGGCTTCACGCTGGTCGAGGACAGCGACCAGCCCGACCAGGGGAAGCGTTGGGTCCTGATCGCACCGCCGGGCGGTGGCACGCTGCTGCTGCTGGCGCGCGCCGCGACACCCGCACAGGCGGCACGCATCGGTGATCAGACCGCGGGGCGTGTCTTCCTGTTCCTGCGCACCGACGACATCTGGCGCGACTATCACGCCTGGCGCGCGCGCGGCGTCGCAGTCGTGCGTGAACCACAGCGCATGGCGTACGGTGTGGTCGCCGTGTTCGCCGACTTGTACGGCAATCGCTGGGATCTCATCGAGTACGCGCCGGATCATCCGCTCGCCCGCTGGTGAGCCGGCGGGCGGCGAGCGAGGCCCGCCGCGGCGCACCGCAGGCCGCGTCACCAGCCGCCCAGGGCGATCAACGACACCGTGAGAGGCCCGGCACGTTCACCGACGATCGTCGCAGCGGGGAACAGCGCCTGCAGTTCGTGGCGTCGCAGCAGCCGGATGGCGGACACCTCGCGGTGCGCGGCGGCATGGTCGGGGATGCGCCGATACCAGCCCAGATCGAAGCGCTGCACCAGCCACGTACGCGCCGCGAGTGGCAGGTAGTGGAAGCCAGGGAAGAAGAAGTGTGGCTCCAGCGGAAAGCCGTAGTTGGGAGTCTGGACGAAGAACCGTCGTCCGACACGTTGGATCTCGGCGGCCATGCGATGCTGATTGGCGAAACTGCCGACGTGCTCGATCACCGAGTTCGAGAACACCACATCGAATGCGCCGTCGGCGAACTGGGGCATCGCACAGCCATCGCCCACCAGCGGGGTGAAGTGCGGCTTGTCGCACGGATGCGGCACGGTATTCAGCAACGTGATCTGCAGCGAGCCGTCCGGCGTCACGCCGAGCATATCCCAGAAGAACTGGGTACCACCGACGTCGAGGATGTGCACCGGGCGTGGCACGCGGTCGAGCAACGCGAGGAAGTGCCGGATGCGACGACGGCGCAGCCGGGTGATCAGCGCGCCGGGCTCGCGCATGTCGACGATCGAGCGAAACAGCATGGTCACAACTCCTGTCGGTCGTATCGGGCACGCGCCACCCATCAGGCCATGCGATCCCAGTGCCCGGGCGCCACCTGCCACGCCAGCGGCTCACCGGCGAGCCAGCGCTCGATCTCGGCGACGACCATCGCGCTCTGGCGCTCGCGCGCCTCGAGCGTGACGGCCGCCATGTGTGGCAACACGACACAGGTTTCGAGCTGACGGAATGGCGAATCGGGGGGCAATGGCTCGACGGGGTCGGTGACATCGAGC
>CAIQIY010000205.1 GCA_903871975.1 uncultured Chloroflexota bacterium
CGGGTCGTCACCGGTGTACATGCGGGCGAAGCGCAGTGAGCGCGCCCGATCGAGCGCATTGGCCGGATCGACGAGGCCAAACGAGTAGAGCAGCAGCGAGCTCTCGCCGTGATGCATCCAGTCGTAGCCGGCATCGAATTCGCGCCAGATCTGACCATAGCCGCTGAACTGCCGTGTGACCGCCTGCCACGCCGACCAGCTGCGCCGATACAGGTCGCCGTCGCCGCCGAGGGCGTGAAACAGCGCCCAGTTGTGGTAGCTCTCGTAGCCGTCGTCGCTGCCATCGAACCCGGGCCAGCGCTCGCGCCAGACGAACGTGCCATCGGCGTGGGTGTAGCGTTGCTGGAACAACGGGGCTGCCTGATTCATCGCATCGATCAGGGCGCGTTGCGCGTGCGCCCACGCGGGCGGCGCGCCGCCGCGGCGTGCCTGGACGGTCACCATCGTCATGGTTCGCCTCCGTGCGGCTTCCTGCAGGCGATGGGTGCCCGTTGGCGAGCACCAAACCGGGCGCATGGCCGTATGGGGTGGGGGCCGTGGCGGCGCAGCAGGCTCACAGTGTGTCTGCCGCGGCCGCGGTATGCCACGGCAGGAGTTCGGCCATCACCGAATCGAATGCCACGCGCTGCATCTGGTGCGTGGCACCGGCAGCGGTGCGGATGCGGATCGGGCGCGCCACGGCGGCAGCACGAATCTGCTCCAGCACATCAGCCGGGACGACGGTGTGTTCGGGCTCGGCGAGCAGCAGCAGCGTCGACACGCGCAGCGCATCGAAGTATGGCGTCAGTTCCCACTGGCCGCTGCCGATGAACAGGCCTTCCACGGCGCTACGGCGGCAGTTCGCCAGCGCAAGTGCCTTCCAGTAGACATCGGCAGCATGCCACTGCGGGTTCTCGGCGCGCAGCCGCGCCTGATTGGCGGCGAGGCTGTCGCCGATTCCCGCGGCATAGCGATCGATCACCGTCGCGCCGTGGGCCGGATCCATGCGTACGGCGGGATCGAGCAGCGTCGCGCGGCGCACGCGCTGCGGGCGCGCCGCCGCCAACGCCAGGCTGATGGCGCCACCCCACGAATGGCCGATCAGGTCGACGGCGCCGGGCGCGATGGCAGCGATCGCCCGGTCGAGCAGCGCTGCCAACCAGTCGATCCGATGCATATCGACGACATCGCTGAGCCCGTGGCCCGGCAAGTCGAATGCCCGCACGGCGAAGCCCTGTGCCGCGAATGTCGGCGCAACCCGCCACCAGACACGGGCGTCGCTGGTGATGCCATGCAACAGGAACATCGGCGTACCGACGCGCCCCCACTGCAGGTACGACAGCTGCGTGCCATCGATGGCCACCACGTGCCGTTCGGGTGGATGCCCCGCATCAAATGACTCGTCATACTCCACGGTGCCCCTCCTGGCGCCACAGCGGCGGCCGCCGTATGCACGCAACCTGCACTCCATTGCCGTGCATTGTATCATGGAGCGCAGGCGGCAGGCTGCCGGCGCCGGCCGCCGGCTGCCATCCGATGAAGCGCCGGACACACGACGGGGAAACACCATGAGCGAGCCCTACGATCGCGAATACGTCCGCCTCATCCTCGACGTTCCTGCGGCCCTCGGCGCCGACGCGAACCGCCGCGACGACCTGCTCAACCTGGTGCTCGATCGCA
>CAIQIY010000206.1 GCA_903871975.1 uncultured Chloroflexota bacterium
ATAGCGCGCGCGATAATGCTGGCGAATCGCCTCGCGCAAGCCGCGGTAACTGCGCGAGGCACCGCCCTGCTCGATCCAGCGATGCTCATCCAGCGCGCTCACCCCCTGGCTGGTCATCTGGCCACCGAGCCAGCCCGTAGGCTCGCTGAGCAGCACGCTGCAGCCAGCATCGCACGCCGCCAGCGCCGCCGCCACGCCCCCCATCCCGCCACCGATCACCGCCACATCGACCGTGCATTCCATCTGCCGCTCCTCGCCACACGGTGCCGCCTCACGGGCCGGCCATCGCGAACTCGATCACCACCAGACCGCCGGCATCGGTGAGCAGCACTGCGCGCGAGTCGGCAACTGCACCGCCGACGACCATGCCCGGCACGCCGAGGGGCTCGCGCCAGCGCGTCCCGCCGCGTTCGAGCACGGCACAGGCTGCGGCGGCGCGGTATTGCCCGCACAGCAGTGCCGCGCCATCGGGTGCTATCGCGATCAGCTGTGCCGCACGCAGGCCGGTCGCCTGCTGCACCGAGGTTCCATCGGCCATGAGCCACACCATGCGCGCCTCGCCGGCTCCCGCGCCGTACAGCAGCCAGGCGATGCCACCCCGACTGAGCCCCGCCTGCGTCGGGAACGCGATGGTGGCGCTCGCCGATGGCCAACGCCGCTGCGACACGACCGCCGGCTCGCCGTCGCGCAGCTGCCAGATCTCGATGGAATCGGCCACGCGGCGCGCGAGCGTGCCATCGGCGCCGACGAACAACTGGGGATCACGAAACTCGCCGGCCGGCTCGACGAACTGCTGCGGCCACGAACGGCCATCGGCCAGGCGAATGATCCGGTTCTGCACCACGACCAGCTCGCCGCCCGGGCCGACGCGTGGCATCAGGTCGCTGGGCCCATCGAGCACATCCGATGACCAGCGCAGCGTGCCGTCGGCACCGACCGCCTGAACACGGTCGACGGTCGTGAACAGAATGCTGCCGTCGCCAGCCACCAGCGGCCCCGACGTCGCCTCGCCGCGAGTGACCGCGGCAGCGCGCCAGCGTGTCTGCCCAGTGCGGTCGAGCGACCACACGACTGCAGCGCGATCGACCAGAATGATGCTGCCGTCGTCGCCGATCGCCGGGCCGGCGACCGGTTGGCGCGGCACCGGCAGATCGCGGAGCGTGCCAGCACTGTCCAGCAGATGGAGCGCCGCCTGGCTCGCCGCGATCACGACGCCATCGGCAGCGATGACCGGATCGCCCAGAAACGGCGCCCCGACCAGCCAGCTGCGAAAGCGCGTCGGGCCACCGGGTGGCAATTCGGCGTCGCGGCTACCGGCGGGATCGCGGCCAGTCATGCCCCAGGCGTGCCCGCCGGGCACGCGCGGTGCAGCACCGATTGGGCGCAGCACCGTTGGTTGCGACCAGGACCACCAGATGCTGCCGCAGAGCGCCAGCGCCGCCACCATGGCGATGCCGGCCACGGCGTGGCGCGGCGCGTCGGCCAACTGCAACAGCACATGCTCGAAGGCCCGCCAGCCACGCCTCGGCAGGCGCGGCGTCGGTTGCGCTGCCATCAGGCCAGTACCCAGCAGGTTGCTCCCGGTGATGGCCAGCACGAGCACGCCGCCCACGATCAGCAACGGCCACGGATCGAGGCTGCGCTCGAGCGCGCCGGCCAGCATCTGCCCCCACTCGGGCCATTCGCTGGTGCGTGCCGCCACCGGATTGGCATCGCCCGAGAGCACGATCCACGCGCCGCCACCGATGAAATACCCCAGGAAGCCGCTGCTCGCGACGAGCGTCAGCGTACTGGCCAGCTCGATGGCCAGCAGGCCACCGATCAATGGCGCCACCTGACGCGGAATGTGGCGTGCCAGCAGCCGGCCGCCGCTCGCACCGAGCGCGCGCCCGGCGACGATGTAGGGTTGCTGGCTGATCACGCGGACATGCGCCGCTACCAGATGCGCAGTGCCGCTCCACCCGGTGAGGCTCAGGCCGAGGATGAACACCACCAGCCCGCGTTCGATGCCCAGCAGTGTGATCACCACCAGTGCTACCAGCAGCGCCGGCGCGGCGCTGGCCAGCGCCACCATGGCGCGTGCCAGGCTGCCGGCCACCCCGCGCGACCAGCCGGCGCCGACGCCGATCAGCACGCCGAGTGCCAGCCGCAACAGCGCCACCAGCCCGGCGAGCAGCAGCGTCGGCCGGGCACCCCACACGATTCGGCTGAGCGTATCGCGGCCGAATCGGTCCGAGCCGAGCCAGTGACCGGGCGTGCCGGGCGGGAACGGCGGCCCGATGTAGGAACCAGCTCCGTCGCGTGCGATGCTGGCACGGGCCAGCGGATCGTGTGGTGCTACCCATGGCGCGGCGAGTGCCATGAACACGACGAGCGCCATGATCCAGGCGCCGGCATGCACGCCCCGGCGCATCAGCGCGCCATCCGTGGATCGAGGCAGCGGGCCAGCAGTGCTGCCAGGCCGTCGATGACCAACCCGAGCGCGACCAGCAGCGCCGCCGCCAGCGCGACGACCGGCGGCGCCAGGTATCCGGCAGCCGGTGGTGCATCGCTCAGGCGCGCTGGAGCCAATGCATCGGCCAGCATCGCGCCGAGCCCCGGCCAGGCGAACATCGCTTCCACGATCACCAGCTCGGCCAGCATCAGGTGTGCCGCTGACGCCACCGCCATCACCAGCGGTGCAGCGACCATGCGCGCGACATGCCGGCGGACACGCCATTCCGGCATGCCGCGGCTGCGTGCCGCAATCACAAACGGCGCTTGCGCCTCGCGGGCCAACAGCGTGGCACCAAGTTGGGCCAGCTGTGCTGGCGCGCGCAGCCCGAGGACCAGTGTCGGCAGCACCAGGTGCAGATCCCAGCCGAAGCCACGCAGCGGTAGCGGTGGCTCACCCGGGCCCCAGATCGCCCACACAAACCAGCCACTGACGATCAGGCTGCCGGTGAACACCGCCGAACATGCCAGCCCCAATGCCATCGTCGGCGCTGCCCACGCAGCGATCCGACCGTCGGGACGAACTGCGCGGCCGGCCAGCCAGGAGCCGAATACCGTTGCGCCGAGCAGAGCCGGCCCCAGCAACGCCAGGCTGCGCCCCATCGCCGCCAGCGCTGCCGGTACGCGTGGATCGGTCGGCAGCGTGCGCAGATGCTCGCCATACGCGGCCAGCACATCGACGGGCGGCGGCGCCACCAGCGTGGGCCGCAACGCTGCATGCGCCGGTGCGGCCGCGACTGTGAACACAAACCCCGCTGCGTGCGCCGCGACAATCAGCAGCATGGCACGTACCAACCAGATCATTGGCGCCTCACGGTTGCGCGGCCCTCATGCGCGATGCCGGCCCGCGGTCACGCCACACAACGTCGCGAGCACTGGCAGCAGTGCGCTGCCACCACACACGCCAGGCCATGCTGCGCATCAGCCTCATGCGGGTGCCAACTCGAAATCGACCTCGAACAGCCGATGCCACGGGAAGCACACACTCCCCGGAACGATGCGCCAGTCGGCCAACCACGGCACCTGCGCCATCGTCGCCGTCAGCTGATGCTCGACCCACGTGCGCATCGGTCCTTCGAGCGTCGCATCGAGGTCGTCGACATCGCTCGTACGCAGGAGATACGCCCGCGCCGCCCGCCGTACTTCCTGCTGGTAGGCCCAATCCTCGACGAACCGGTGTGCCAGGAAGCGCCGAGCCGCCGCGGAATCGCCCGACAACTGCACCAGTGCCGCCTGGGCCAACACCACGCCGATGGTGTTACCGGCAGTATTCCAGGCACCATAGGCACACAAGTACGGCGCCAGCGCGCCGAGCTGCTCGATCAGTGCCGGATCGGCACCGTTCGGGTAGGCGACATCGGCCAGCGCCACCAGCTGCCCGGTGCGCCGCGCGGCGACACCACGCGCCACCAACGCCGCCAGCGCCGGCGAGCGATCCGCACGCTCGGTCGCCGCATGGGCCGGATGCCATTCGCTGCGACGCGGCACCGGCGGATTCACCGCCAGCACGATCGTCTCGTCGGACTCGACCAGCGTGCCACCCAGCGCAGCCACCTGCCGCACGATCGTCGTGGCGATCGGCCCATCCTCGTAGGGCGCCACGATCGCCGCTCCGGCCGAATCGGCATAGTCGACGCGGAACCGTGGCACCATGCCGGCGTGCTGCAGAATGGCCCGCGCCACCAGCACCGAGCCAACCTCGTCGGCGCCGGGGTAGATCGACAGCCGCGGATCATGATCGAGCTGCAGCAGCGCGACCCATTCCTGGATCCAGCGCTTCTCGCGGCTGCCCAGGCCTACCGGGCTCGTGTCGTCGGAACTCAGCACCAACTGGTCGATCACACCACGCTGCAACAGGTCGATCGCGGCAAGATTGAGCGTGTGATTGCGCAACCGCCTGGCGAGCATGTCGGTCGCCACCTCGGTCGGGACAGCGGCACGGGCTGCCGCCAGTTCGGCGTCGACTGGCTCGCCGCGGCTGTGTCGATCCAGCCATTGCGACAACTGGTACAGCCGGGTGCCGTAGCGCGCCCAGTACTCGGGCTCTTCGACGGCGTCGTCGGCATTCGAGATGCGCATGATGACATTGAATGCCGCGATCGTCAGCGTCGGGTGGTCACGACGCAGCTCGGCGAGGATCTCCAGCCGCGCGAGTGCCATGGCCGCCGAATCGTCGGTGATGCGGCTGGCGATCAGGCCACCGAATGCCAGCATCCCCAGATCGACCACCAGCACATCCAGGCGCGGTGCGCGTGCACGCAGCCAACCCGTGAGTGCGGCACCGTCGGCCGGCCGGCGCTGGTCGCTCAGCACATCCGGTGGCGGCAGATGCAGCGTTGCCCCGGCCAGCTCGGCCAGCATCCGGGGATAACGGGTATTCACCGGCCGCTCGTCGAGCGGCACCAAGCCAACCTCGAGCATCGTTTCCTCGCAACGTGACGCCTTCGCCACTCGAATATACCACGCTCCGCGAAGACAGTCGACGGACCCGGATTGCCATGCGTGGCGATGCATGGCGGCCGGATGCGATGTCTCGTGCGACGATCCCACAGGCCGCGGCACCTTGCCACGCAACCGGTTCGCGAGTCTCCACCACGACGGGTCGGCACACACCATGAATGGCCTCCATCACCTACGCCAACCCTGCGTTGCCGTGGTATACTGTCGGCGTGGTGGTGTACGGAATGCACTGATCCTCGCGTGGCGCGATGGATGCGGGTCACCCAGACCGGCAAGCGCACATGCCGGAGCCAATTGGTGTGTGCAGTCGCCAGGGACTCGACGTGGTACAAGGAGCAAGGCAGGCAATGGCTGAGCGGAACGACATGACCGAGATCGATCTGCTCGTCGGGTCGATGTGCACGACATCGCCCAAGGAAGACCGTGAGACCTATGAAGAGGAACAGTCCTGGCTGACCGACATCCAGGATCTGTTGCTTGAGGAAGGCATCGAAGTTGATCTGCTGTCGCGGCCCGGCGTCGAGATCTGGGAAGGCGGCATTCCCCGCTTCAACGACCTGTACAGCCTGCGGCTCGCTGCCGCCCGGCTCGAAGAGGGGCGCGACATCGGCGAGCTGCCCGAGCTCGACGTGGTCGAGACGCCTGATCCCCTGCTCGTGGCGATCTTCGAGGGGACAAAGGCGACACGGTTTGCGAATTTGATCAACCACCAGGGCGAGGGTGGGTATTATCTGCCGGTCGATTTCCCCGAGCCGATCTGGATCGAGTTCGGCGACGAA
>CAIQIY010000207.1 GCA_903871975.1 uncultured Chloroflexota bacterium
CATCGGGCGACAGCGCCGGCTGCTCGGCGTAGGTTCCGCTGGCGAACGCCGTGAGCTGGCGAGGTGCGTCGCCGGTGCCATCGCTGCGCCAGATCTGCCCGGCGCGGGCAAACACCAGCGGTGGCAACGGTTCGCGGCGCGTCGGCGCTGCCGGCGTTCGCGACGGAATGGCCAGCGGTGTGCGGCGCGTGGCACCATCGGATGGCAACGCGACGCTCGGCCGCAGTGTGGCGACCGGCGCGGCCATTGTCTGGCGCACCCCCAGGCCGACGGGGATGCTCGGCGTCGCCGCCGTCGTGGGCGGCAGCGGCGGGATGATCGCCTCGACCTGCCAATTGGCAGCGATGATCGCGCCGATGAACAGTGTCGCCACCATGGAGACCAGGATGCGGCGGGTCATGGCGGGCTCAGATACGGATTGTCCGGCGCGTCGATCACGCGAACGTCATCGGCGGCGACCACCGGCTCGGTCGTACCATCGAGTGGTTCGGCCACGATCGTGCCACGCACCCGGACCCAGGTATCAGGCGTGAGGTTGGTGCCGTCCGGCCAGCGTACGATCAATCCGACGCCCGTCCCGTCGGCGGTACAGCAGGCCACGACGTAGCGCGCCACGACGAAGTGCTGGCCGGGCAGCCGCGTGTCGTGCACCACAAATCCCGTGACGTCGACCGGCAGCGTGGCGAGCGTGGTGGCATCGTCGCGGCTCGCGACCACCGCCCATTGCGCCAGATTCCAGCCCTCGGTGCGTGCGCCGACGACCGTCAGCGCGTCGTTGCGGCTGCGGAACGACATGTCGCCGAATTCGAACGTCGCAGCGCCGAGCGGCCGGGCGGGGACGGCGCTGCCCAGGATGACGGCGCTCGCCAGTGCCACCGACGACATCGCCCGACCGGCCGACAGCGCGCCCGGCTGCCGGAAGATGCTGCGCATCCGTCGCACGGCCAGCGCTGCCAGCAATACGGCGGCGACGATGACCAGCCATGTGAACCGCGGGTGGATATAGAACACCACGGTGCCGCGCCATACTTTGGTGGCCAGCATGGCTGCCATCCCACCGAGAATCAGACATTCGGCGAACGCCGCCAGATCGATCGGTGGCTCATCGCGCGGTGGTGTCGTCATGATGGCCCCCCGACCAGCAGGCTGATCGTGATCCCGGCAGCCGCCGACAACAGCGCTGCGCCGAGCGCCATGCGTGCAATTGCCGCACGATTGAAGGTTGTGGTGAGCATCAGGAGCGCCTTGATATCGATCATCGGACCGAAGACCAGAAATGCCAGGATGGCACCCGATGAAAAACTGCCGGCAAACGATAACGCCACAAACGCATCGACGGTCGAACAGATCGACAGCACCATCGCCAGCACCATCAGGGTGAATGTGCCGCCAAAGGCATCACTACCGATCGCGAGCAGTGTGGCGCGCGGAATCGTCACTTGCAACGTGGCGGCGATCATCGCACCGATGATCAGGTATCGCCCCATCTCGAAGACTTCGTCGGCGGAGTGATCCAGCACGGCGCGGACGCGTGCGCCCCATCCGCTGACCGCATCGTGCGCATGATCATGCTCGTGATGGTGCACCAGGGCGTGTACCGGGCTGCGGCAGGCAGTGCCGGCACGGCCGACCACCACGGCGACCAGCGTCGCGATGATGATCGTGAGCGCGATCCGCCCGCCGACGATCAGTGGATCGCCGCTGAATGCGACCCAGGTGCTGACGATGACGATCGGGTTGACGACCGGGGCTGCCAGGACGAATGCGATGCCGAGCGGCATCGGCGCGCCACGGTCGAGGAGCCGGCGCGCCGTCGGGATCGAGCCGCACTCGCAGACCGGGAATGCCAGCCCGAGCAGTGCGCCGAGGAGCGCTGCGCGCCACGACGCCTGTGGGCTGAGGCGCTGGATCGTCTCGGTGCTGACGAACAGGTGGATCGCCGACGAGACCAGGACGCCGGCGAGCAGGAATGGCAGGGCTTCGATGACGATGCCGAGGAAGATCGTGACGAGCGCCTGCGCGCGTGGTGCCATTCCGGCGACACCCGGCAATGGCGCATCGCTGGCCACGAGCGTGAGGCCGACGAGCAGTGTCACTGCGATGCCGTTGATGATCGGTCGCACGCTGCGTCCCATGCGATCGCTCCTGCGTCGGCGGCGCCGCATCTGCAGGCCGCTGTCGCACATTCTACTACTCCTGCTGCCAGTGCCGTGCGACGGGCAGCACATGGTCGAGCGTCGCTGCTGCCCCCGCATACGGTGCGCTCGCCGTGTGGTACCATGCGGTGCCGGCACCCGGCGAGAGCAGCACCAGGAGGACGTCATGAGCTCGTTTGCCGATCACCGTGACTACATCGGCGTGAACCTCACGCGGTTCCACAAAGCGACGATCGTTCAGAGCCCGCGCATGCTGCTCGGCATGGATTGCCTCGAGCCTGGGCAATCGCAGCCACCACATCGCCACGCCGGCCGCGACAAGTTCTATTTCGTGATCGATGGCAGCGGCTTGTTCACCATCGGTGACGAGCAGCGCTGCCTCGGCGCCGGCGAGATTGCCTGGGCAGCCGCCGATGTCGTACACGGCGTGACCAACGTCGGTACGACGCGCCTGGTGATGCTCATCGGCATGGCCCCCGAGCCGGCCTGAGCGATGGCCCGCGAACGCCAGCGACCACAGATCCTCATCGATGGTCACAATCTGATCGGCCAGACGCCCGATTTGAGCCTGGCGGATCCCGACGACGAAGCCCAGCTGGTGGCGCGTCTGCGCGTCTATGCTGCGCGAACACGCACGATGATCACGGTGATCTTCGACCGCGGCGTCTACGGCCATCCGGTGCGCCTCGGTGCCCACGACGTCCGCGTGTGGTTTGCCCGATCGCCCCAGGACGCCGATGCGCAACTGCTGCGCGCGATCGCCCGCATCGCCGACGCACACCTCTGGCGCGTCGTCACATCGGATCGCGTGATCGCCCGCGCTGCCAGTCAGCGTGGCATCGCTGTCGTGACGAGCGCGCGCTTCGCCGCGCAACTGGTTCCGGCCGCCGCTCGCACGCCACGTGCACCGCTGCTGCCACCCGAGAAGCCCGAGCGACGGCTCAGCGAGGCTGAGATCGCCGAATGGCTGAACCTGTTCGGCGGCGAGGACCCTGCAGCGCCCAGCTGAGCGCACAGCGCCTGGCATGTTCAGCCGTCGCAGCGCACCACGCGCGTCGCCTGGTCGGTGTGCAGCGTGTAGCGCGTGCCATCGACCTCGAGCGTCACGCGGAAGCCGGGGGTGATCACCGCGGGGTACATGCGGTCGGGCTGGGGGCAGCCGAGGCTGCCATCGGGCCACTCCACCGGCTCGACGGCCCGGACGACGACGGCGTCGAGTGGGCGCCCGAGCGTGTCGGCCAGCGTGCGTTGTGCCAGCGCGACCACCTCGGGGTAGCTGGGCGGCGGCGTGGCGGCGCCGGGCGTGCTGCTGCTGCAGGCGCTGATCCAGGCTGCCGCCAGGGCAAGCGAGAGCAGCGCCGGGCCGCGCCAGAGGCGGTGTGGATGCGTCGTCCGGTGACGCCGGGCGTCGTAGTCTGTCATCGATTTGCCTCCCCCGGCATCGGCATGCTATGCTGCAGTCAGCACGTGTATTGTAGCAGCCGAATGGCATGCGTGCCGCCGATGCCGCTGCTGGTTGCGGCCGACAACGTCTCGTGCGACCACAGGAAGGGCAGATGATCCCACAGATCATTGACCTCGCGCGCCAGGCCGGTGCCCTGCTCGTCGAAGGGTTGCGCCGCGGCCCCGAAGCGCAGCTGAAGAGCGCATACGAAGTAGTCACCGACATCGATCGCGCCAGCGAGGCGCTGATCGTCGGCTCATTGCGCCGCGATTTCCCCGACATCGACATCATCGCCGAAGAAGGCAGCCGCTACGAACGGGGTGCATCGACGTGCTGGCTGATCGATCCACTCGACGGCACCAACAACTACGCC
>CAIQIY010000208.1 GCA_903871975.1 uncultured Chloroflexota bacterium
TGGCACCTGCGAGCTCGGCCGCTCGGTGTAGATCGCCAGGTGCAGCGCCGGCGGTTCGGCAGCGACATGCTCGTCGGGCTCGTCGCTCTCGACATCACCGAGCGCGCCCGTCAGCACATGCTCGAACGCATCGGTCACCAGGCGCCCCTGATCCAGATTGACCACACTGATCTCGAGGTGTTGCGCGTAGGGGTGGATCCGGCGGAACGCCTCGATGTGGCGGGCCAGCAGGCGGCTGGCAGCGAGCTGCTCGCCACCATCGATGGCTGGCCGGCCGACCAGCCGGGCGACTTCGGCGAGCCGCCGCTGGGGGTCGCGCAAGGCGGCCGGAAACATCACACCATGGAAGAAGTCGAGGTTGTGGTAGAACATCAGCGGCACATCGGCGGCGGGATGCACGATGAATGCCGGCACGTTGGTCGCGACGAGATGCTGCACCGACTGCATCGCGAGGCGCTCGCGGCGCGCCGTGCGCTCGACCTCGCCCAGCCGCTCCTCCCAGTAGCGCAGCAGTTCGGCATGCGCGGCCACCCAGAGGGCGCGCAGCGGATGGATCGGCAAGACGATCAACGCCACGTCGTGTGCCTGCGTCGGTTCGTCGGGTTGCAGCAGCACGGTATCGAGTGCCAGCGCCTCGGCCAGCTGCTCGTGTGCGCCAGCGTGCCGCAGCCGATCCAGCAAGGCGCGATAGCTTGACGCATAGCGCAGCACGGATTGACGCAGGTCGCTTGAGCGCCAATCGAGCGACTCGATGGTGCCGTTTGCGTTGGCGACCAGGCGGAAGAAGCTCTCGCGTGCACGCCAGAACGCAGTCCAGTGCTCGTCGCTCGTCAGCTCGGCCGTCACCACCCGCCGTCGCGGGATGCCGGGCCGGCGATTGTCGTGGGACAGCACGAAGCCGGCGGCTCGCGGCGCCTTCAGGCAGTCGCGCTGCAGGCTCACCAACAACGGGCTGAGTTCGATGCTGACGGTGCGACGCGCCGTGAGCGCTACGCTGAAGCCGCTATTGTCGGCTTGCCACTGCGGCGCCTGCGGGTTGAGCTCGGCTTCATCGAACATCGCGGCCAGCCGCGCAATCGGCAGACAGGGCATCACGGTGGTTCGTGGTCGACGGTCGTCACCCGTCGTTTCACGATCAACGTCGGGTGTGTCGGGCTGGGCAAAGAAGAACTCGTCGCTCTCGGGATCGGCGAGGTTCTGCTGGGCGAGCAGCGATTCCTGCGAGGAATCGAGCGCCACGACGCGAATGCGCGCCGCAGTCGGCGATATGTCGTCGGGCAGGGTGACGCGTATGCTGGCACGCCGCCTGGATTCCGGCACGATGCTGGACGGCATGTCGAGCGGCTCGCCGTCGGCCACGAACTCGAGGCGCCAGGCATGCACGTGCGACGGCTTCGGTGGTTCGGTGGCCCATTTGATGACGATGGAAGCCTTTGGATCGCGCGACACGTACAGTGCGCCACCCGCTTCATCGGGTTGTTCGAGCTTGCACCACGGCTCGACGCGGCCGAGGTTGTCGCGGAACGGCACGATGGTGACCTGCTGCAGGTCGCTGGGGTCGTCGCGCAGCTGCCACCGCTCGAGCGTTGGGCCGGCGCCATCGGCCAGGGCTTTCGACCAGCCGGCGACGTCGCTGAGGACGCGACCGCGCAGTGCGTCGGCGAGTTGCCGCTCGGTGTCGGGCGCGAGTTTGAGGCTGCGCAGGCGTTCGAGCGCGTTGGCGTGCAGTTTGCGCGGATGCGCCACGCCGATCGTCATCTTGCGGTTGCGGTCGAGGCGCGTGGCAAAGTCATCGCCGGCGTCGGCGATGAGGCCGACGCGCCACAGCTGGCGGCCGAGCTGGGCGGTGGTGCCGGTACGGGCGTGATGGGCGGCGGCGGCGAGCATGTCGAGCCTGCGGCTCGGCTCGAGCACCAGCGGTGAACGGAACTGGCGCTGGATCGCGCGCATCACCGTCTGGGTCGCACGTGGCAGGCCGGCGAGCAGTTTGTCGGCGGCGCGACGCTGCAACGCGCGGCCGTCGATGAGGGCGAAGGCGTTGGCCAGCGAGCTCACCGCGGCATCGATCAGGTCGCTCGGCACGAACAGGCAGAGCTGACCGACCTTGCGGTTGCGCAGCTCGATGGCACGGTCACTGGTGATCGCCCACGGCGATGGGCTGACGTCGCCGCGTGCGATCAGCACGTGGCAGGCGATGCGCGCGTCGGTCGAGCGTGTGGCGATGTCGGCGCACAGGGCTTCGGCCACATCGCGCGACAGGTGCAGATGAACCGCCA
>CAIQIY010000209.1 GCA_903871975.1 uncultured Chloroflexota bacterium
CCCCCTGGCGCGCCGGCGCGCTGCACCGACGGCTGCCCGGCCGAAGCACACTGCCCGTTCTCGGCGGTGGCGATCTATCTCGATGGCGTGCCGATGCCCTGGCTCACCGGTCGCGATCCCCAGGCGCAGCCGCCGCTCCCCATCGCGCCGCCGCAGTTTCCGTTCACCGCCGTCACGCGCGACCCGAGTCATGCCGGGCGGCTGGCGGCATTGCGCGAGGGGCCGTACGGCCGCTGTGTCTATCACTGCGACAACGACGTCGTGGATCATCAGGTGGTCGCGATGGAGTTTGCGGGTGGGGTGTCGGCCGTGTTGGCGATGCACGGTCACTCCGACGAGGAGCATCGCTCGATGCGCTACGATGGCACACGCGCGACACTACACGGGCGCTTTGGCGCGCGCTCGGCGCTCAGCATCCACGACCATCGCACCGGTGCGGTCGAGCAGGTGCCACTCGATGGTGCGGCGGCGGGCCATGGTGGCGGCGACGCCGGCCTGATGCGGTCGTTCGTGCGCGTGGTGCGCGGCGAGGAGGACGGGCGCAGCGCGGCGCGTGCGGCCCTCGAGAGCCACGTGCTGGGGTTTGCCGCCGAGCAGGCGCGGCTCAGCGGCACGGTGGTGTCGCTCGATGCATTCCGTGCCGTCGCCGAGGCGCTGGTGTGACGCCGCCGCGTGTACCGGCGTCAGCCGGCGAGCATGTCGTGCGCCAGCGGCAGCGGCTGGGCATCGTCGCGGTTGGTGAGCACCACTGCGGCACGGCCCGTGACGACGTGCCACACCACCGCATTGCGAAAGCCGATCGTCTCGCCGGTGTGGTAGGCCAGCGTGCCATCGGCGCTGCGGAACCAGCCGGCCGCATAGCTGGCGCCGCCGTCGGCTGGCCCCAACGCCGTCAGCGCCTGGCGAACCAGCGCTGCCGGAACGATGCGCGGTGCCATCAGCTCACCCAGCCAGCGCGCCAGGTCGTCGACGGAGGCATAGATGCCGCCATCGCCGAACGTGCCGCTCGTCAGGTTCTGGTCGTCGCAGTGGTACTGGCCAGCGTGGCGACAGTGCCCGCGCGCACGCCGCGGCAGCGGCGGATCGCCCTCGCGCCAGGTGCGTGCGGCCATGCCCAGCGGCACGAAGATCTCGCCGGCCAGCACCTCGGCGAATGGCCGGTCGGCGACGTGCTCGAGGATGAGCGCGAGCAGGCAGTAGCCGGTGTTGCTGTAGCGCCACGCGCTGCCGGCGGCAAACCAGGGCGGAATGTCGGCGATCAGGCGCGGGATGTCGGCGTCGCGCAGCTGCGGGTGCGGCAGCGCCGGCAGATGATCCTCGTAGTCGGCCAGGCCCGCACGGTGGCCGATCAGGTGCCATGGCGTGATCGCCTGCCACGACGGCGGGGCGGCGGCGAACCAGCGGCTGATCGGTGCGTCGAGCGAGAGTGCGCCGCGCCACGCCAGCGACAGCGCGGCGAATGCGGTGAATTGTTTGCTCAGCGATGCCAGCCTGAAGGCGGTGTCGGTGGCGACCGGCACGCCACTCAGCACGTCGGCGCAGCCGGCGACATGGAACTCGGGCGCGGTATCGTGGTTCAGGCGTAGTGTGGCGAGGCCCGGCTGGTGTAGGTGCATCCTGTGCTCCGCTGTGGCTTCCGCTCGTAGTCTACCACGTGAAGCAGCGGCGGGTGTGAGCGCCTGACGGTGGTTACCATATCGGGAGGCACGCGATGAACCATTCAGCAGTGATCGACACGCTCGACGCGACGGCCATCACCCGGATGCTCCAGCAACGCTTCGACCCACAGGTGCGCGACGTCGCGCTGATCGGCGCGGGCGCGTGGTCGCGCTGCTTCGGCTTCACGCGCGGCGGCGAGGCGCTGGTCGTGCGCGTTGGCCGACACGGCGATGATTTTGCGCGCGACGCCCACGCAGCCCGGTACGCGAGCCCGGCGTTGCCGGTGCCGGCGCTGCTGGCGCTGGGCGAACTGGCCGACGGGTACTATGCCATCAGCACGCGCGCCTGGGGCGAGCCGCTCGAGCAACTCGATGCCACGGCGTGGTCGCTGGCACTGCCTGCAACGGTGGCGCTCCTCGCGGCACTGCGCCAGCTCGCCGCTCCCGCGGGGGCGGGCTGGGGCACCTGGGACGCCGCCGGCCGTGGCACGTTTGGCTCGTGGTCGGCGTATCTGCTCGACGTTCTCGTCGACTCGCCCGCATCGCGGACCCACGGCTGGCGCCAGCGGTTGGGTGAGATCGACGACGGGCCCGCCGAATTTGCCTGGGGCGCCGCGCTGCTGCAGCAGATCGTCGACGACGCGGTGCCGCACGGCGTCATTCACGGTGACCTGATGAACCGCAATGTGCTGGTCGATGGCCCGCGCATCAGCGGCGTGTTCGACTGGGGCTGCGCGGCATACGGCGATCCGCTGTACGACCTGGCGTGGTTTCAGTTCTGGGCGCCGTGGCATCCGAACCTGGGGGTCGATGCGCTGACGGCCGGGCTTCGTGGCCACGCCGCC
>CAIQIY010000210.1 GCA_903871975.1 uncultured Chloroflexota bacterium
AAATGTCGCGGGGGTTGCGGCAGGTGCCGACGCCGATGCGATCGCTGCAGCGCGGGCGCAGCTCGCCACCGCCCGGGCGGACCTTGAGCGGTTGCGTGGTACGGCGCGCAGCGGCGCACTCGATGCCCAGCGCGCCAATCTCGCCGCAGCCGAGGCACGCCTGGCACAGCTCACCGCAGATCCGGCGAGTAGCGCGCTGGCCCGTGCCGATGCAGCCGTCGCCCGTGCTGCCGGTCAACTCGAACTGGCACGTGCCGACCTCGACGACGCCATCCTGCGCGCGCCCTTCGCGGGGGTCGTCGGCAGCGTCGACATCGCGCCGGGCGAAGTCATCGGTCAGCAGTCGCCCATCACCCTGCTCGATCTGTCGACCTATGTCGTCAAACTGAACGTCGGCGAGATCGACGTCGCCCGGGTCGCACTCGGCCAGCCGGTGGTCGTAGCACTCGACGCACTCGGCGGCGCGCCGCTCGACGGCCGCGTTGTTCGTATCACGCCATTGTCGGCCGAAGTTGGCAATGTCACCTCGTACGAAGTCACGGTCGAGGTCGATCCGGCGGCCCAGCCGGTCAAGCCAGGCATGACTGCCAGCGCGACCATCGTGATCGGCCGCGCCGACGGCGCCGTGACGGTCCCGGCTGCTGCCATCCGCCAGGCCGACGGTACCACGGTCGTCGATGTGGTGACGACCGGCGCCGACGGGCGGCGCAGCGTCGAGCAACGACCGGTGACGATCGGCATCAACACCGGCGTGGTGGCCGAGGTACGCACAGGCCTGAGCGAGGGCGAAACGGTCTTGTTGCCATGAACAGGAGTGAGATGATGCGTGATATTGAGGCGCCTGTCGTGCGGTTGCAGCACGTGGGCAAGGTATTCGATGCCAATGGCCAGGCGTTCCAGGCGCTCGACGAGGTCTCGTTCGACATCGCCCGTGGCGAGATGGTGGCGATCATGGGTCCGTCGGGCAGCGGCAAGAGCACGCTGATGAATATCATCGGGCTGCTCGATGTGCCGACCAGCGGCAGTTATCTGCTCGACGGCGAGGATGTGAGCGAACTGGATCGCACGCGACAGGCGCAGGTGCGCAACGCCAGGATCGGCTTCGTGTTCCAGAACTTCAACCTGCTGCCGCGCATGACTGCGCTGGCGAACGTCGCGCTGCCGCTGGTGTATGGTCGGGTGAGCGCCCGCGAGCGCGAGGAGCGCGCCCGTGCGGCACTGGCGGCGGTCGGCCTCGATACGAAGGCGGCCAGCCTGCCCAATCAGCTGTCGGGTGGCCAGAAACAGCGCGTGGCGATCGCGCGGGCGCTGGTGACCGAGCCGAGCCTGCTGCTGGCCGACGAGCCAACTGGTGCGCTCGACACGCGCACCGGCAGCGAGATCCTGGAGCTGTTTCGGCGCCTGAATGAGGATCGCGGTGTGACGCTGGTGGTGATCACGCACGATGCCGAGGTTGGGCGCCAGATGGACCGCGTGATCGGATTGCGTGACGGCCGGCTGGTGCCGCAGATTCTCGAGACGTACTATGGCGTGGTCGCCGGCGCGCGCGTCGCGGCCTGAACAGGAGCATGACGATGTTGCGAGAGCAACTGGCGATGGCGATCGACAGCCTGCGCGCCAATACCTTCCGTTCGCTGCTGACGATGCTGGGCATCATCATCGGGACCGGCACGCTGGTGGCGGTGCTGTCGCTGGGCAATGCGGTGCAGGGACAGGTGTTCGAACAGTTCATCGATCTGGGCACCCGGCGCATCGCTGTGACGGCTGGCGATCCGAGCGCACGCGGTGCCCGCGATGTGCCGGGGTACGGCTTGCTCTCGCTCGATGATGCGGCAGTGGTGCGCGATCTGGTCGAACGTCGCCCCGATCTGTTCCGCACCACGACGGTCGAGGTGATCGTGCCGCTCGACATTCGCGCCGGCGGCGTGGGGCTGCGCGACTCAGTGGTGGGCACTGGCCCCGAGTACGCCCGCATCCAGAGCATCCGCGTGGCACACGGTCGCTTTCTCACGTCCAGCGACGAGACACGGCGCGCGCCGGTGGCCGTGCTGGGTGGCCTGATCGCCCGCGATCTGTATGGCGCCGACCCGGCAGCCCAGGCGGCGGCGCTCGGCACGACCGTGCAGATCAATGGCCAGGCGGTCGAGGTCGTCGGTATCCTGCGCGCCGCAGGTGGGCCGTTCAGCGCCGATCGCCGTGTGCTCGTGCCGGTGAGTACGCTGCGTCTGCGCCTCAACAGTGAGCTCGATGTGCCCGGGCGTGGGTTGCGGGTGAACAGCATCCTGGTGGGCCTGGTGAGCGAACAGCTGACCGACGATGCTGCGGCGCAGATCCGTACGGCGCTGCGTGCGGTCCGTGGCGTGCCGCCCGAGGCGATCGATGACTTCGAGATGAGTTTGCCTACCGAGGCGCTGGGCGTCTTGCGCGGCATCAATGGTGCGATCACCGGCTTCGTCGCCCTGGTCGCGGGCATCAGCCTGCTGGTCGGTGGCATCGGCATCATGAACATCATGCTGGTGGCAGTGACCGAGCGCACCCGCGAGATCGGCGTTCGCAAGGCACTCGGCGCGACGGATCGCGACATCCTCGGCCAGTTTGTGCTCGAGGCGACGGCTGTGAGTCTGATCGGCGGTGCGATCGGCGTATCGGGCGCCATCGGCCTGGTGCTGCTGGTCGGCACGCTGAGCGGCATCGCCGCACCCATCGCCTGGGGGGCTGTCATCATCGCGCTGGTGTTTGCCGCCTTCGTCGGCATCGGCTTCGGCAGCTACCCCGCGCGTCGCGCGGCACTGCTGCTGCCGGTCGAGGCGCTGCGCTACGAGTGAAGACGATGCCCGCGCGTGGCCGGCCCCGCGCGCGGGCGACCGAGCATGCTACAGCCCGGGTTCATCGGTGGATGCCGGCGTTGGTTGCACAACTGCCTTGAACGGATCGTCGATGAACTGGACATCGACGACGTGGCTGATGCGGCGCACCGCAGCACGCGCCTGTCGCGCATCGTCGAAGGTGGCGTATCGCAGCAGGAAGCGATAGCTGTTGACCTTGCCGGGCTCTTTCCTGAAGCGCGGTGCCTCGCTGGCCGGGTGCGCCGCCGCGAGGTCGCGCTCGATCTCGCTGCGCTCAATCGGCGAAGGTGCCTTGCCCCAGGCGGCCTCGGGCCCGCGATACACGACGGTGAGCGCAGTCTGATCGCGCTCGCGGGCAGTTGCCTCAAGCTGCTTCTCGGCTTCGTAGGCGGCGAGCTCGGCATCCGTGCGTGCAACCAGCCGTGGTGCGCGCTTCGTCAGAAATTGCTCAGCCGCGCGCCCCGCATCGAGCAGCACCGCATCCCAGCTGGCGTGCGTCGGCTTGGCGACCGATGGCGTCACCGGCTTGCCGGCAAACTGCTGCTTGTAAGCAGTGTTCTGCGCCGTCGTGTCGAACTTGGCCAAGCGCACACCCTGATCGCTATAGTACACGTGCGGATGCGCGTCGGGCGCGCCGAGTGAATCGTACGTCACATGAAACTCGTTGAAGAACCGTGGTCGCGTGAGGTGCCGCTTCACCGAGATGTGATAGGCCCCTTCATCGATCAGTTTGCCTTGGCCCGCATAAATCTCCTTGTCGGCGAGTAACTTGTCGAACCGCCGATAGGGCTGGACGATCGGCGCAGTACCGCTGGTGAGCCCACGTTGGACGGCGCGATTGCCGATGGCGTGCTGCAGCGCCAGAACCGCCGCGGGCATGCCACGCGCCGCGTGACCACCGGCACGGGGCACGGCTCCGTCGACGCGCTCTTCGGTCACCTGTGGTCGCCGCCCCGCTCGCTGTCGCGTCATCGTTGCCTCCGTGACTGCGTCGCGCCTCGGCATGCTGCCGTGCATCGCCGGCGCCACATGGACCGGGCCACGCCACAGACTATGCGTGCGTTCATGGCCAGTGGTGCGGATCGTGCGCCCAGCGTGCCACCAGGGCCGCCGCATCGGCAT
This sequence comes from uncultured Chloroflexota bacterium, assembly GCA_903871975.1. Lineage (GTDB taxonomy): Bacteria > Chloroflexota > Chloroflexia > Chloroflexales > Roseiflexaceae > CAIQIY01. The sequence goes on from CAIQIY010000210.1 coordinate 3,969, forward strand.
CGAGCTGGCCATCACCCTGGGCAACTGCCAGGACATCCTCGAGGCTGGTCAGTGTCTGCAGCGGCATCGCGGCAGCGGCGAAGGCTGCGGCCGTGTCGGGCCAGCCCCAGGCGAAGATCGCCAGACAACCGATGACATTGGCGCCGGCAGCGCGCAGCACCGCCGCCGCGTGCAGCGCACTCTCCCCCGAGCTGATCGTGTCCTCGAGCAACACGACGCGCCGCCCGGCGACGTCGGCACCCTCTATCTGGCGCCCGCGGCCATGCCCTTTGGCGCTGCCACGCACATATGCCATCGGCAGGTCCGCCCGCTCGGCAACCCAGGCGGCCCAGGGGATACCGGCGGTCGCCGTCCCGGCGATCACTGCCGCCGCGC
>CAIQIY010000211.1 GCA_903871975.1 uncultured Chloroflexota bacterium
ATACCAGCGCCAGTGCGACCGGATCGTTGATCGAGCAGCCGGCGTAGCCGAATGCCTTGAGGTGAAACTCGAGATAGAACCGCGTGGCGTCGGCGATGAAGCGCGTGATCGGCGATGGACTGCGCAACAATCGCTCAACGTCGTCGCCGGTCAGCATCACGCCGCTGGTGACATCCCACGGCAGGATGGTGAGCGGCATGCCACTCTCGAGCACGATATGTGCGGCGTGGGGATCGACATAAAAGTTGAACTCAGCCAGCGACGTCGTATTGCCATCGGCGCGGACCGCGCCACCCATGACGATCACCTCGCGCACGGCATGGGCGATGCGTGGCTCGCGGCGCAACGCCAGCGCCACATTGGTGAGCGGCGCGACGGCGACCAGCGTGACCTCGCCGGGGTGCGCCAGGATTTCGCGGATCAGCATATCGATCGCATGTTCATGGCTGGCAGGCACCGGGCTCGCCGGCGGGGTGGCGTAGCCCAATCCGGCCAGGCCATGCGTCTCGGGTGCGGTGTAGGGCGGGCGCAGCAACGGCACGGCCACGCCGGGGCACACCGGCACATCGGTACGGCCGGCCAGCGCCAGCACCGCCAGCGCATTGCGCACACCGGCGTCCATCGAACAATTCCCACCCGTCACGCTGACTGCGGCCAGCTCGACCTCGGGCGAGGCCAGCGCCAACAGGATGGCCAGTGCGTCGTCGATGCCGGGGTCGGTATCCAGAATCACCCGTCGTGTCATCATCACCCTCACCCTCACAGTCCGGATGTGCATGCGCATCCTACCACGCGCGACGCGCACCCCAGCGGCGTGCCGCGCCGGCCGCAGCCGCATCGGCGCCCGGTCGCCACCGCGTGTGGTACCATACGGGGGCACGCGCGGTCGATCTGCACCGCTCGCGCGCCGTCAGCGGCGATGCGCACAGGAGTCGACACGCCCATGGATCTCGGCACCATTCTGGCAACCATCCTCAGCCCGGCCGTCCTGTTCTTCTTCCTCGGCTTCCTGGCAGTCCTGGTCAAATCCGATCTCGAGCTGCCGCACCCACTGCCGCGGCTGTTCTCGACATACCTGCTGATCGCCATCGGCTACACAGGGGGCGAGAAGCTCGCCGAGGCGGGCATCAGCGCCAGCATCGCGCTCTTCATCGCCGTCGCCATCATCATCGCGCTGATCATTCCGCTCTACACCTTCTTCGTCCTGCGGCGCATTCTCAGCATCCACGATGCCGCAGCCATGGCGGCGACCTACGGCTCCATCAGCATCGTCACCTTCATCGTCGGCACCGAATTTCTCGCACGCCTGGGCACATCGTTCGGCGGCTACATGGTCGCGATCATGTCGCTGATGGAATCGCCGGCGATCATCATGGGGATCGCCCTGGTACGGCTGTTTGCGCCGACGTCAGCGAGCACCGTCGAACGGCCAGGAGTTCGCACCATCCTGCGCGAGTCGCTGTTCAACGGCACGGTGCTGCTGCTGCTCGGCAGCCTGGTGATCGGCTTCATCACCGGCCCGACGGCGGGAGCCGGGCTGCAGCCATTCATGTCGGGGATCTTCAAGGGCATGGTGCTGCTGTTTCTGCTCGAGGTCGGCATGATGGCCGCGCGGCGCGTCGGCATGCTGGCGCGGGTCGGTGCACCGCTGGTGATCTTCGGCATCGTGGCGCCGCTCATCAACGGCATGCTCGGCATCGGGCTGGCATGGCTGATGGGCATGGGTGCCGGTGACGCCCTGCTGTTCACCTTGCTGTGCGCCAGCTCGTCCTACATCGCGGCGCCGGCTGCGATGCGCCAGGCGATCCCCGAAGCCAATCCCGGGCTCTTCGAATTGCTCTCGCTGAGCGTCACGTTCCCATTCAACATCAGCATCGGCATTCCGCTGTACTGGGGGATCATCAGCGCCGTGTGGCAATAACCCGCGCAGCAGGCTGACGTCGCCGGTGCTATACTGTGGGCCATCGTGGCCTGCACAGACCGCCGGATGTGCGGCGGCCTGCGGTCACGCCGGGCAATGGCGCCGCTCGCATCGATGACACACCACATCACACTCCCGCGAGGACCAGACCCATGGCCGTCACGACAGCGCCTGCCAGGCTGCGGCCGGTGGTGCGCGCCCTGCTCGACAGCACCGCCGTCCTGGCGGTGCTCAGCGTCGCCTTCCTGACCCGCTTCGTCGACCTCGGTGCATTCGTCACATCGGACGAGATCAATTTCTGGATGCAGCGCTCCGGGCAGTTTCTTGCCGCGCTGCGCGATGGGCGCTACAGCGCTACGGCGATGACCACCCACCCGGGCGTGACGACGATGTGGCTGGGGGCGCTCGGCATCGTGCTGCGCGACTCCATCGATCCGGCGCTGCTCGGGCTGCCGCCGGGAACCGTCGGCGCGCTGGGCTTGATGCGGTTGCCGGTGGTGCTCGCACACACGCTGGCGATCGGCGTCGGCTATGCCATCCTGCGCGGCCTGCTGCGGCGCGATGCCGCGTTCCTGGCCGCCATGCTGTGGGCGGCCGACCCGTTCGTCATCGGATACAGCCGGCTGCTGCACACCGATGCGCTCGCCGGTTCGTGGGGCACGGTCAGCGTCCTGGCGGCGCTGGCGTACTGGCATCACGGGCGGCGCCCGGCGATGCTGGTGCTCGGCGCAGTCTCGGCAGCACTGGCGATGCTGAGCAAGTCACCGCTGGTCATGCTGCTGCCATGGGTCGCGCTGGTGGCGTTGTGGTCGGCGCGCTGGCGCGTCCGTGACGCGGCGCCAGCCTACGCCAGCTGGCTGCTGCTCGTTGCTGCCACGATCGTCCTGCTCTGGCCGGCGTTGTGGCAGGATCCGCGGCCGGCCTGGGAGCAATTGCGCGCCGGGGTCGCGATCGAGGGCGCACAGCCGCACCTGCTGGGCAACTGGTATCTGGGGCAGAGCGTCGACGATCCCGGGCCATGGTTCTACGCCACGACGCTGGCGGCGCGCACGACGCCCTTCAGCCTGCTCGGCGTGCTGCTGCTGGCCTGGCTCTGGCGCCGCGGGTCGCCACCGACGCAGCGCGACCTGGCGCTGCTTGCGGCCTGGGTGATTGCGCTGACGCTGGTGCTGACGCTGTTTCCCAAGAAGTTCAACCGCTACCTGGTGCCGGCGTTCCCGGCAGTCGATATCCTCGCCGCCAGCGGCATCCTGCTGGCGCTGCACCGGCTGCGGCACGCGCTGCCGCGGCTGCTGCGCCGCCGTGGGGTGCTCACCGGCGGCATCGCCGTGGCCGCCGTGGCCAGCGCGGTCGCCTGGCACCCATACGCCATCGTCGCGTTCAATCCGCTGCTCGGCGGCGCACCGCGCGGGGCCTGGGCCTTCTCGGCTGGGTGGGGCGAGGGCCTGGAGCAGGCTGCCGCCTGGCTCAATGCCCGGCCCGACATCACGGGCGTGCGCGTCGCCAGCACGCAGGCGCGCACGCTGCAGCCCTACCTGCGCGCCGGCGCCCAGGCCTATACCCCCGATGATGGCGCGCTCACCGCCGACACCGGCTACGTCGTGGCCTACCTGCGCGACCGGCAGCCGGGCCTGGCCGAGCCGTTCGCGGCATTTGCGCGTGACCGCGAGCCCGTCGCGGTCATACGCATCCATGGCGTCGACTATGCCTGGATCTGGCAGGTGCCACCAGCAGTGCCCGTACCGGCGGCGGCGCGGTTCGGCGAGATGCTCGAGCTGCGCGGCTACGACCTCGCGGTTGCGCCGGGGGCTGCCGATGTCGAGGTGCTGCTGACGCTCTTCTGGCACATCGCGCGGCATGTCGGCACCGACTATTCGTTGTTCGTGCACATCATCAACGCGGCCGGCGAACGCGTGGCCCAGGTCGATGTGCCGTATCCGACGAGCACGTGGCTCGATGGCGGCTATGCCACGACCCGCGTGCCGATCGCCATGCCGCCACAGTCGCCGGCGGGCACCTACCGCGTCGTCATCGGGGTGTATGATGCTGCCAGTGGCGCGCGGCTCGATCTGGCACTGCCGCACGGCAGCATACCGCCGCCCGAGCGGGCGTTGCCGCTGACGAGCCTGCGATTGCAGTGACGCACGCCCCGGTCGCAGTGCCGTCGCGCGCGGGGGCATGATACGGTTCTGATGATCACGATGGGTGCTGTTGCCGGGCTGCAGCGGGTGCGGGCGCCGCCTGTCATCTGGCAGGTGGCGCACCGGCTGTGGATATCGGTCACGCACGGCGTGACATCATTCCGATGCGGATGCCTGATCGGATGCACCATCAGTCACCGGCGCGTCGGTCGGCGCGGGATCGACCACCGGCGCGTCGGTCGGCGCGGGATCGACCACCGGCGCGTCGGTCGGCGTGGGATCGACCACCGGCGCGTCGGTCGGCGCGGGATCGACCACCGGCGCGTCGGTCGGCGCGGGATCGAC
>CAIQIY010000212.1 GCA_903871975.1 uncultured Chloroflexota bacterium
GCCACATCACGCTGCCGCTGATCTCGCACGTGACGTTCTTCAACCTGGTGCTCGGCATCATCGGTGCATTGCAGGTGTTCACCGATGCCTTCGTCATCACGCGCGGCGGCCCCAATCACGCGACGCTGTTCCTGGCGCTGTATCTGTACAACCACGCCTTCAAGTATCTGAACATGGGCTATGCTGCTGCCATTGCCTGGGTGATGTTCATCATCGTGATGCTGCTCACGCTGCTGGTCTTCCGGTCATCGGCACTGTGGGTCTTCTACGAGCGGGAACGACAGGGGAAGAGCGCATGACGACACAACGGGCCCGTCTCCCATGGTGGCGTTCGCGCCGCGGCCAGGACGCACTGACGACGATGGCCGTGCGCCTGGTGCTCAGCGCCGGGGCTGTGATCATCCTGCTGCCGTTCTTCTGGATGATCTCGACCTCGCTCAAGCAACCGGCCGAGGTCTATCTGTCACCGCCGATCTGGATCCCGAATCCGCCGCAATTCGAGAACTACGTCACCGCGCTGACGCGCGTCCGGTTTCACATCTACGCGCTCAACACCGCGATCATCGTTTCGACGGTGATGCTCGGCACGATGCTGTCGTGCTCGTTCGCGGCCTACGGGTTCGCGCGGCTACGCGCCCCTGGCCGTGATCTGATCTTCATGCTGGTGTTGGCGACACTGATGCTGCCGGGGGCCGTCACGCTGGTGCCGACCTATCTGATGTTCAACGCGATCGGTTGGATCAACACCTTTCTGCCACTGATCGTCCCGGCGTACTTCGGCAGCGCATTCTTCATCTTCATGCTGCGGCAATTCTATCTCACCATCCCGATCGAACTCGAGGAAGCCGCACGCATCGACGGCGCCGGCGTCTATCGCATCTGGTGGAGCATCATCGTGCCGCTCAGCCGGCCAGTGCTGGCCACGGTCGCCGTCTTTACCTTCGTCGGCACCTACAACGACTTCTTCAATCCGCTGATCTATCTGTCGCGCGACGAACAACGCACCATCGCCGTCGCCCTGTCGTACTTTTCGGGCTCGCCACGCATTGGGCCGCAGATGCACCTGATGATGGCAGCCGTCGCCGCGTCGATCGTCCCGCCGATGCTGCTGTTCCTGGGCGCGCAGCGTTACTTCGTGCGGGGGATCGTGTTGTCAGGAATCAAGGGGTAGTGGCCGCGTCGCCACTGCCATGCTCGCGCCCAACGAGTCATCAGATCGAGGAGGAACACCCATGTCTCTGCGAGACGACGACCAGCCGCAACGCCTCAGCCGCCGCAGCTTCCTGCGTGGTGTGGCGTTTGGCGCCGCCGCACTGGCCGCAGGCGCCCTGGCGGCCTGTGGTGGTGCCACGCCCCCGCCGCCACCGGCCGAGGCGCCGACTGCTGCGCCCGATGCGCCACCGGCCGAGGCGCCGACTGCTGCACCGCCGGTCACGACGGGCGAGCCGATGAAGATCACCGGCATGATGTGGAACAACAGCCCGGTGCTCGATGAGAACTTCATGCTGCGCGCTCAGATGTTCAACGAGAAGTACGCCGGCACCTACGAGATCGACCTGCAGTTGATGCCGTATGGTGACTATTGGACCAAGCTGGATCTCCAGTACGCCGCGAAGACGCCGATCGATGTCTATATGTGGGATGTGCAGGCCTATAGCCACTACAAGGCCGGCCTGCTGCGCAATCTGCAGGATGATGTCGCCCTCGTGCCGGATTTCGCCGATGCCGGCCAGTATCCGCTCGAGCAGTACAACTACTGGCGGTTCGATGGCGCCAATCTGTATGGCATCCCCGAGAACCTGCAGATGATGGCGCTGTACTACAACAAGGATATCTTCGACAAGGCCGGCATCGCCTACCCCGACGCCACCTGGACCTACGACAAGGTGCTCGAGGTGGCCAAGGAGCTGACCATCGTCGAGGGCGACGAAGTGGTGCAGTGGGGCTTCGACAAGGGCGCGCTCGGCGCCTGGTGGGGCTCGCAGACGTTCGGCTGGGCGGCGGGTGCCGGGTACTTCGACAAGATCATCGAGCCGACCAAGTTCATGGTGAGCGACGAGCGTAACGTCGCCGGCCTGCAGTGGTTGCAGGATCTGGTGTATGTGCAGAAGGTGGCGCCGGACGCGACCCAGGCGGCGGCGATCGCACAGGATGTCTCGCTGTTCCAGACCGGCAAGCTGGCGATGGTCGCCGATGGCACCTGGTATATGTCGAGCAATGTCGATTCGTCGTTCCAGTGGGATATGGCACCGCTGCCGCTGTGGCAGGGCAAGCGCGTGCCGCCGTTCTGGTTCGGTGGCTGGGTGATCGCCCAGGGCTCGCAGGCGCCCGAGGCGGCCGTCGCGTGGGCGACGTGGTCGGCGACCGAGTACCAGAAGGAGCTGGCGGTCAATCGCGACTGGATCCCGATCCGCAAGGCCGAGCGCGATTCGCAGGAGTACCTGTCGGGCCTGCCGGCGGGCTTCAAGTCGGTGGTGGATACGGTGACCGATGGCCGCATCGGCGATCTGTACCACGGCAGTGCGGCACAGCTGGTGAACGAGATCATGGGACCGACGTTCGACCAGGTGTGGAGCAATGCGATGACGCCGGCGGACGCGGCGGCGGAGATCGACGCCAAGGC
>CAIQIY010000213.1 GCA_903871975.1 uncultured Chloroflexota bacterium
ACGATGTGTTGTATGCGCTGATCGCCGTACTGGCAATTCCAGGCTGGCTGGTCCTGGTGCGCGACCGCAGGCCACTGGCGTGGCTGATCCTGGCCTGGCTGGGCTACACCATCGCAGTCGCGCCGCTGCTGTTCGCGATCAACCGCTTTCGTATCCCGCTGATGCCGTTTGCGTGTATGCTCGCCGCCGTCGCGCTGGTGGCACCGCGCGTAGCATGGCAGCACCTGCGGCAACGCTGGAGCGGTGTACTGGCGGGGCTGCTGTCGTTCGCGCTGCTGCTGATCATCACGACGCCCTACGCGTACCTGCGCCCCGCCGACCCAACGCTGCCTTCGCTGCTCGGCCCGTACCCATCGAGCCTGACGGCGAGCACCATGGCGCTCGCCGCACGCGAGCGGTTTCTCGCAAGCCAGGCGTTCGACGCCGCGCTGGCCGCCGGCGACCTCGTTCAGGCGCAGCGGCTGGCGGCCGAACCGCTCACCAATGAACGCGAGCGGCTGGCGCCGGCGTTGCTGGCCCTGCATGCCGGCCAGCCGGCAGCGGCGCTGGCGGCGCTCCCCGATGCCACCGCCATCACTGCGCGCCAGGACGCGCTGGCCAGCGTAGTGCGCGGTGCAGCCTTGCGGCAACAGGGCGAGCTCGCGGCAGCACGGGCCGCCTTCACCCCACGCTTCGTCGACGACGCCAACCCGGTCGCGTGGGCATGGCGCTCGCTACCGGCGACGCCAACGCACACCATCGATCTGGGCGGCAACCTGGATCTCGGCCTCATCCGCGGCTGTCACCTCGGCGAGGGCGATCCCGCTGCCGGCGGCACGTTTCGCTGGTGCGACGACGGCGCCCAGCTGCGCTTCGCCGGGGCCGGCGGCGCCACACGCATCACATTGCGCGCCGACGCCCGCGGCTGGGCCGGCTATCGCCAGATGCCGGTACCGATCAGCGTGTGGCTCGGCGAGCGGCTCGTCGGCACATTCAGCATGCCACTCGACGCGCCGGTCGAACGTAGCCTGCCATTACCGCCGACCGCCCCCGGCAGTACGCTGGTATTCACGATTCGTGGCCCCGTCCTGATCCCCGATGCCCGGCGCTACCTGAGCCAGCAGGGCGAACAGGTCGGCCAGCTCCATGCGATGACGCTGCGCCTCGACTGGGTGATGCTCGACGCGGGGCAGCCATGACAGCGTTGCGCCCGCATGCCCTGCCAGTCGCGTGCATGCTGGCACTGGCGTTCGGCATGCGTCTCCTGTTCTGGAACTGGCACGAGTTTCACCCGCTCAGCGGCGACGAGCGCGAATATCTGGCGCAGGCGATCACGTTGTTGCAGCAACGGCAGTACATCGAATTGCCGCTGATGCGCCCGCCGCTCTATACCGTCGCGCTGGCGCTGGGCATCCTGGCGGTCGATTCGCAGCTCCAGCCCCTACGGCTGCTTCAGGCAGTCATCGGCGCACTGATCGTCGTCCCAATCTACGCGAGCACATGGCTGCTGTGGCGCGAGCGCGGCGTCGCGCTGCTGGCCAGCGCGCTGGTGGCGCTCGATGCCGCACTCGCCGCCGCGACCACCACATTGCTCAGCGAGACGCTGTTCCTCACGGGCATGGCGCTGGTGCTGTGGCTGCTGGTGCTGACCGAACGCGCGAACCGCCGCGGGCCCTGGCTGGCGTACGGCACCGGAGTGCTGATCGGCGCGCTGATCCTGGTGCGCTCGGTGGCGCTGCCGCTGGCCGCCCTGGCGCTGGCGTGGCTGGCGCTGGCGCACGGGCGGCGCGCCGGCCGTTGGCGAGCCGCGCTGCTGCTGGCGCTGGCGCTGGCCGGCGGTACCACCAGCATCGTCGCGCCGTGGACGCTGCGCAATCTCGTGATGTACGGCGGAGTCATCGTAGTCGACACGACTGGCGCCGAGAATCTGTGGCTCGACAACGAGCCGGCCGGCCGTGAAGCCGCCAAAGCGGCACTGTATGCACTCGGCGATGATCGGCTGGCGCGGCAGCGCCTGGCGAGTGCCCGTGGCATCGCGGCGATCACCGGCGATCCGGCACGCTTCGTGGCCAAGGCGTGGCGCGAGGCACGCGCGTTCTTCGCCTTGCCGGCATTCGACGACCTGCGCACGCGCCGTGCGATCTGGGTCGATCCGATCGAGGTCGTGCTGCGGCTGGTTCTGGGCGACGGCCTGTGGCTCGTGCTGCTGTGTGCGGCGCTGGCCGGCTGGTGGCTGGCACCGCGTGGCATGGTCGCGCTGGACCTGCGTTGGATCGCGGTGCCCTGGGCGGCGTATCTGCTGCTGACCGCGATCCTGTTTCACGTCGAGCCGCGCTACCGCTTGCCGCTGGCACCATTGATGGTCGGCCATGCCGCCTGGGCGCTGCGCCATGCCTGGCGCGTCCGCGATGCACGCTGGCTGGCGGTGGTGGCGAGCGTCGTGCTGGCGCTGGCGCTCGCCGGCGCGCACCGCGACTACCTCGGCGAGCTGCGCTGGCTGGCGCCAAAGCAGCTGGCACTGGCCCAGGCCGAGTGGGCACTGCAACGCGGCGATCTGCCGGCGGCACGGTCGGCTGCCGAGCACGCGCTGAGCCACGACGCGCACTCGGCGGCGGCCCGTGAGGTGCTGGCGCGCCATGCACTGCTCGCCGGCGATGCCGCGCTGGCACGGCAGTGGCTCGATGCCGCGCTGCTCGCCGTGCCGGATCATCCGCTCGCGACGGTGATGCGCGGTGTTGTGGCACGGCAGCAAGGCGATCTGGCGGCGGCCCGTCGTGATCTGGCAGCCGAACGTGCGACACGCGAGGACCTGCAGACCCGTCTGTGGTCCTTCATGCCACGAATTGCCACGCCGCCGCCAGCGCTGGTGATCGGCGATGGCCTGGATCTCGGCTGGATCCGTGGCTGTTTTCCGGCCGAACCCGACGGCTCGCGCTGGACGCGCGGCGCTGCTGCGGTGCGACTCACGCGGCCGGCCGGCATGGCCTGGCTGGTGGTCGAGCTCGATGCTGCCCGCCCGGCCGGCACGACGGCCGTGATCACGATCACTGCCGACGGCGCCCCACTCGCGCACGAGCAGCCCGGCGCCCACGCGACGCGCCTGGTGGTGCCATTGCCGCCCGGCCCCGCCGGCCCGCTGGTCATCGGCATCCAGAGCGACACGCGCCGCCCGCGCGACGACGATCCCGCCAGTACCGAGGGGCGGTGGCTCGGCGTGCGCCTGATCAGCGTGGCGCTCGTCTCCGGGAAGCCCGTGCGTTGATCCCGTGTGGCACACGCCATCCCTGCCCACGTACGCGGGCTCCGGCCACCAGCATCGGCGGGGTATGTCGGTGGCATGGCAAGGGTGCGACGTAAAGTTTCGGGGCTATGCAGCTATGCAGTACCGGCCAGTTCGCGCTGGCGGCGCACGCTCCA
>CAIQIY010000214.1 GCA_903871975.1 uncultured Chloroflexota bacterium
CCCGCCAGATCGCGCGCCATTCGGGATGGCTCAACAAGCCGAGTACCGAATCATCGATGACCGCGGCGAGACCGGGGAATGCTCGCAGGTCGCCGCGCAGCTTGGCTTCGATGGTGTCACGCGCACCAGGATGGCGCAACAAGAGCCCGAGTAGCATCGTTTCCTGGGGTGGCACACCGGTGGGGACCCGTTGGGCATCGCCACTGGATGCCGGCCCGGCCACCATCTGCTCGGGCGATGCCCCGGTTTCATGGCGCGTGGGGGCCGTGGGGGTGCGGCGTGCTGGTTGCTGCAACGCACGCAGGATGATCGGCTCGCCGACCTCGATGCGCCGCGCGAGTTGCTGCACATAGTGGGCCCGCTCCACTGCATTGGTGATCCGACCCAGGATCGGGCCGAGCCGCTCGACGGCTTGGCGCTTGCCTTGGGCGCTGCGAATGTCGAGATCGACGGTCAGGGCATCCAGGTAGAAGTCCATCGCCGGACGCGCGCCATCGATCAGCCGCTGCCATTCCTCGGGGTCACGCTGAATCACTTCGTCGGGATCGCAACCATCGGGCAACTCGATGATGCGCACGTCGAGCGCGTCTCGTCGCTGCCAGTCGGTGATGCCGTGCGGCGTGGCCATGGGGACGGCCTCGCCGTCGCCCTGCAGCGCCTGCGCGCCCCGGATCGTGGCGCGAATCCCGGCAGCGTCGGCATCGAGTGCCAGGTAGATGATGCTGGCCATGCGCCGCAGAGTCGTGGCGTGCTCGTTGGTGAGCGCGGTGCCGAGCGGTGCAACAACGTTGCGGAAGCCGGATTGATGCGCAGTGAGGACATCAACATAGCCTTCGACGATGACTGTTGCACGGTCAGTTGCAATAGCATTACGCGCAAGATCAATACCGTACAGTGTCTTGCTTTTATCAAATACTGGTGTCTGTGGCGAATTCAGATATTTTGGCTGCGTTTCATCGAGCGATCGACCACCAAATGCGATGATTTCACCACGAACACTGCGAATAGGAAACATCAGTCGATTACGAAAGCGATCATATAATCCACGAACTTCGTGATGAATTGCCAATCCAGCGCGTTCTAATTCTTCATCGGTGAAGCCACGGCGATCGCGTAGGTACCCGGTCAACATTTGCCAATCATCCGGCGCATATCCCAACTGAAACGTAATGATGGTTTCATCAGATAGGTTACGCCGTTTGATATATGCACGTGCCGCTTCGCCGCGTGATGATTTTATGAGCATGTGATGGAAGAATGCTGCGGCTGCTGAATTGGCTTCGAGGACACGAGTACGCTGCTGGTCGAGTGTAATGTCTTCAGTAGTACGTTCTTGGAGCGTAATTCCGGCGTGACGTGCCAGATGCTCGAGTGCTTCACGAAACTCGATGCCTTCTCGCTGCATTACGAAGTCAAAAATAGTTCCAGAAGCTTTACAGCCAAAACAATGATAACTTTGCGTATCTGCATAGACATTGAATGCAGGTGTGCGACTGTTGGCATGAAATGGGCAAAATCCAACGTGACTACGACCTGATCGTCGCAATTCAACGCTTTTGCCGATATAATCAACAATATCAATGCGTTCTTTGATTTGTTCAATAACCTGCTGTGTCATACCATTATATACCCCATGTACGAGGAATATAGATATCATTGAATGCTTTGATCGCATATCGATCAGTCATTCCGGATATGTAATCAACAACCGCTCGTTCAATAGGCTCTTCGCGAATACGATTGATTGACATGATATCTGCCGGAATAGTTGCAGGATTGCGGGAAAAATGTCGGAATAGTGCTTCAATCAGTGCGTTGATTCGACTATTATCACTGCTCGCAGCAGACCCAAGATACACATGCGTATACATAAAGTCACGCAACTGATTGGTTGCAGCAAGAACGTCCGGGCTCATCGTCAACACAGGCGGATCGGGCGGTGGTTCGGCGCCACTTGCCCACCAGTTATGGCGAATCAAATCGACCACCATCGTCGCGATGCGTGCGCTGTGGTTGGCACCAAGGATGGCAACCGCATCGCGGGGCAAATCAGTTTCCCGCAGCAGGCCAGCGCGTATGGCATCGTCGATGTCGTGATTGATATAGGCGACCGAGTCGGCAATCTTGATGATCTGTCCCTCAAGCGTTGTGGCAACACCCCAGGCCGTCGCCATGATATCGCGACGTGCCTTGGAGTGCAGAAAGATCCCTTCACGGACAGCATAGGTCAGATTGAGGCCCACACCACCGCGTTCGAGGATCTCGACAATCCTGCGGCTCTGTTCGTTATGCCGAAACGCATGTCCCTGGGCATGCGACAAGGCGGTTTCGCCCGCGTGGCCGAACGGGGCATGCCCGAGATCATGCCCCAACCCGATCGCCTCGACCAGATCTTCGTTGAGGCGCAGCGCGCGGGCGACCGTGCGTGCGATCTGGGTCACCTCGAGGGTATGTGTCAACCGTGTCCGATAGTGATCGCCGAGGGGCGCGATGAAGACCTGGGTCTTGTGCTTCAATCGGCGAAACGGTTTGGAGTGCAGGATACGATCGCGATCCCGTTGAAAGCGCGTACGAACCGTACATTCTGCCTCGTCGGCCGCGCGCGCGGCCTGATCACTCAGCGCCGCGTGAGGCGACAGGTGCGCGCGCTCAGCGCGTTCGAGACCCTCGCGAACATCAGTCGGCCGATCGATCATCGCTGCCCTCGCTGGTGCGCGGCGCATCGCCCGGGCGATCAGGCGGTGCCGCGATGCTGGTTGGCGCGTGCACGCAGGAGCGCCACGACGATCGCAGCGCACCCATGGACGACCATGACCGCCTCGAAGTAGATTCGGTGGCCGGCCTGGCTCGCGAGCTGTTGGGCGCGTTGGGTATCGACGATACAGCTCACCAGATTGAAACTTCCATGGACGATCACGCACGACTCGTAGCGTGCTGCAATGAAGGGCGTGAAGAAGTAGATGCAGAATGCGACGATCGCTGCCAGAGCAACCTCGCTCGGGCGCGCGATCCACCACCCGAGGAAGAGCGCGAGTGGCGTCGCGAACACGATCCAGACCAATGTGGCAGCATCGGCACCGCGATACGGTGGTGTCAGCAGGCTGTGCTGCCATGCCGCAACGCCGATGCCGAGCGTGGCAGCAGTGAGCATCAGTGCCAGGGTGCGAAGATCGCCCAGTTGCACGCTCATGGTGACCGGTCTCCGGTAGACAGTAATCACGAAGAGTATAGCACAGCCCGCCTCGTGGTCGTCAGAAGGGGGTGCGACGTAAAGTTTCGGGGCTATGCAGCTATGCAGTACCGGCCAGTTCGCGCTGGCGGCGCACGCTCCA
>CAIQIY010000215.1 GCA_903871975.1 uncultured Chloroflexota bacterium
CGATCAGTGTGCCGCCGACCAGCGTGGCGCCGATCATGCTGTCGCCGGCCGAGCGCCAGAACGTGGCGCCGAGGCCACCGATCCGGCGATGCATCATCGCGACCAGCGCGGCGGCCTCGGCCAGATTCGCGATGCTGAACGCGAGGCCGAGGCCCGCCAAGCCGTACCCGGCGCGCGTCAGCCATACGCCCAGCACGATATTCACCACGACAGCCCCACACGCGATGATCACCGGGGTGCGGGTGTCGTGCATCGCGTAGAACGCGCGCACGACGATCTCGGCAAGTGCAAATGCGGCCAGCCCCACCGCATACCCGCCAAATGCCGTCGCCGTCAGGGCGGTCGACCGGACATCGAATGCGCCGCGTTCGAACATCAACCGAATGATCGGCGCGGCCAGCAGCCCGAGCCCCACGCTCAGCGGCAACGCCAGGAACAGCACCACGCGCATCGCCCTGGCCAATATCGCGCGGATCTCGTCGTGACGCTCGGCCGCATAGTGACGCGCCAGCGCCGGGAACAGGACCGTACCCATGCTGAGCGCGATCAGGCCGTGTGGCACCATCATCAGCTGCAGCGCGATGCTGTTGGCTGCTACCGCGCCGACGCCGAGCGTCGACGCCAGACTGGCGATGACGATCAGGTTGAGCTGCCACGTCGACTGCCCGATCAGCCGCGGCCAGAAGAGCCACCACACGCGTGGTACGTCGCCGAATCGCGGCCACGTCGCGATCATGCCGAGCCCGCGCAATCCGGGCAGCTGTGTGATGATGAACCCGAGTGCGCCGAGATTGACACCCCACACCAGACCGGTGATGCCCAACCATGGCGCGCTGAGTGCCCCGGCGATGATGCCCAGATTGTAGGTGCTCGCGGCGACGCTCGGCAGCGTGAACCGGTCGTGACTCTCGAGCGTGGCCTTCACCAGTGCACCGATGCCCAGCAATACTGGTTGTATCAGCATCAGGCGCAACAGATCAGCAGTCAGCATGCGCGTCGGCGCATCGAAGCCACGACCGACGCTCAGGGTCACCAGTGGCTCCGCCAGCAGTGCGACTGTGGCACAGGCGACCAGCAACCCAATCGCAGTGACGCTCACCACGCCGTGTGCGAGCTGCCAGGCGCGTTGCCGCTGCCCGGCAGTCAGGTATTCGCTGAAGATCGGGATGAATGCCGATCCCAGCGCACCACCGGCGACGACCAGGTACACCATGTCGATGATGCCGAATGATGCCCGGAATGCATCGAGCTCGACACTGGTGCCATAGTTCAGCGTGATGACGATGTCGCGCGCCAGACCGAGCACCCGGCTCAGCGCATAGCCGGCGGCGACGACCAGCGAGCTGCCCAGCAGGCGGTTGCGCATCGATCTGCCTTCTGCTATAATCGGCGGAACATCAGGTGGCTCGTGTGGGCCATCACGCAGAGCCCGCCCAGTATAGCAGGAGAACATTCACCTTGGCCAACACCAAATCGGCGCAGAAGCGCGTCCGTGCCAACGCGCGGCGCCAGTCGCGCAACAAGATGTACCGCTCGCGGGTCAAGACGCTGGTCAAGAAGGCCGAGCAGACGATCTTCGCCGGGAAGCCCGATGCCGAGGCGGTGCGTCTGGCGATGAGTACACTCGACAAGGCGGCTGTCAAGGGCATCCTCCACAAGAACAACGCGGCCCGCCGCAAATCGCGCCTCGCGCGCAAGCTCGCTGCGGACAGCTGAGTCGGCGATGCCCATGCGGGCTGTGTCGAGCGATACGGCCCGCATGGCGCTGATGCGGTCGCGCCTGCACCCGGACCCACCGCCACACATGATGCAGACAACCGCCGGTGCGCGCCCGGGCGCGCGTCGCAGTCACCTTGGCAGTGCGTGGCGCAGCCCACGACGCCGGCACGCCATCGAGCGCGCGTCAGCTGCTTCGCACCCATCGCGCGGCGCGTGATACCCAACGGCACTGCAGTGGGCGCGGGCAGTTCAGCGGCAAAACCCGGCGATCAGCAACACCAATCGTGCCGTCGGATCCGCGCGACCGGTCTTGCAGGCCTGATCCAGCGTCGTCACCTGGTCGTGCAACTGCATCAGTTCGACATCGGTGAAACCGTGCGCCTGTCGGACAAGCTTCTCGGCGATGAACGGCGGCAACCGCAGTTCCGCCGCGATCGCGTTGCTGCGTTGGCCACGGTCGATCGCATCACGGGTCAGCGCCCATTGCCGCACCTGACGGGCCAGCGCAGCGACCAGCACGATTGGCTGCTGACCATCGGCCAACAGCGCCTCCAGCACGCCAAGTGTCTGCGACAATGCGCGATCGCCGAACGCGTCGGTGAATTCGTAGATCTTGCGCTCGTGATCATCATGCACCAACAAGTCGAGCGTCGCCGCGTCGATCGTTCCGCCGACACCGACGAACGTCGCCAGCTTGGCCAGCTCGTGGTCGAGTCGGCGCTGATCCGCGCCGACCAGGAACAGCAACCGTGCCGCCAGTGGCCGCGCGAGCCGGGCGTGGTGGTGCTGGGCGCGCGCCACGATCCAGGCGGTCAGGCCATCGGCTTTCGGTACAACAAACTCGCGAACCTCGCCGACGCGCTTGATGGTGGTGAGCAGCGCATTGTTCGCCGGCACCGTGTCCTGTTCGACAAACACCAGATCGCATGTCGGCGGCACACGATCGAGGTACTGGCGTATCGCGTCGCGCTCCTTGCCGGCGGGCAGCTGCCTGAGCGCATCGCTGACGATCACCAGCCTCTGGCTGCTGAAGAACGCACGCGCCTCGCAGGCCTGCACCAGCAGATCGAGCCTGAGCCGCCGGCCCTCGAGTTCCACGCGGTCGATGCCGGAATCATCGGCGGCGCGGCGGCGAATCGCCGCGAGGGCCTCGCTGCGATCGAACTCGGCTGGACCGTGCAGCACGGTGATCATCGTGTGCTCCTGTCCCAATCGCGCGTCGCAGACCTGCCGGGTGCTGCGTGACTCCAGGTGCATCCCAATCATAGCATGACGCGTGACGCTGGTGATGGCCGAAGCCGCGCGGCTCGGTGCCACGTCGCCCGTGCCCGACGCAACGCCGGCCCGCGCCGCCACCGCGAAGCAGCTTGCCAACCGTCGATGCCTCGTGTATACTGACGTAACCTGGCGGTGCTGCCGAGGGCGCGCCACGCCAGTTCGCGCGTTTCACCAAGGTACGCTTCGATGAGTGACAACAAACCGGCCTATCTCACCCGCGAAGGTCGTGCGCGGCTCGAGGCAGAGCTCGAAGAGCTGACCACAACTGGTCGGGTCGACGTCGCCGACCGCATCAACGCCGCGAAAGAGCTCGGCGACATCTCCGAGAGCGGTGAGTACGAGGATGCCAAGCGGCAGCAGTCGTTGCTCGAAGGGCGCATCCGCGAGATCAAGCACATCCTCTCGCGGGCGCAGATCATCGACGAAGACACGGCGTCTGTCAGCGAGGTGCGCGTCGGCTCACGCGTGACGGTGCGCATCCAGGGCGAGAGCGAAGACGAGACGTGGACGATCGTCGGCAGCACCGAAGCACGGCCGCACGAGGGCCGAATATCGAACGAATCGCCGCTGGGTGCAGCACTCCTGGGCAAACGCCTCCGCCAGAAAGTGACGGTGCGCACTCCATCGGGTGAGATGCAGCTCACGATCGTCAAGATCCAATGATCACCGCTGATGACGCGCTGACGTAGTCGGGCAACGCGTCGATGCCACGCTCCGCGACAGACATATCTGGTAGCGGCAGCTCGGCATCATCCTGTGGTTGCCGCCCACCCCAATTGTGTTGCGTCGTGCGGAGGACTCGATGGAATTGACTGACCTGCAGGCGCAGCGTCTGGCCAAGCTTGAGCGGTTGCGCGCTGCCGGAATCGATCCATATCCGCCACGCGCACAGCGCAGCCACACCATTGGCGCGGCGCTCGATCGCTTCGATGCACTGAGTGCTGCCGCCAGCGAGGTGACGCTGGCGGGCCGCATCGTCGGCGCACGCCGCGTGATGGGCCGCTTGGCGTTTGCCCACATCGCCGACGAGCACGGCCAGATCCAGCTCTGGCTGAGCCGTGGCGACCTCGGCGATGCATGGTTCGATCGGTTCCGTGATGAACTCGACACATTCGACATCGTCGAAGCGAGCGGCGTGCTGCGTCGCACCAAGAGCGGCGAACCCTCATTGTTCGTCACTCGGCTCACCGTGCTGGCCAAAGCGCTCAACCCACCGCCCGACAAGTTTCATGGCCTGACAGACACCGAAGCACGCCTGCGCGAGCGCTATCTCGACCTGATCGTCAATGATGGAACGCGCGCCGCATTTCGCACGCGCTCCCAAGTGATCAGCGTCACGCGCCGCGTGCTCGAGGCACGTGGCTTCATCGAGGTCGAGACACCAGTGCTGCAGCCGATGTATGGTGGTGCGTCGGCGCGGCCGTTCATAACGCATCACAACCAGCTCGACCAGCAGCTCTATCTGCGGGTGGCGGTCGAGCTGTATCTCAAGCGCCTGATCGTCGGTGGGTTCGAGCGTGTCTACGAAATTGGCCGCAACTTTCGCAACGAAGGGGTTGATCGCACGCACAACCCCGAGTTCACCATGATGGAGTGTTATCAGGCGTATGCCGATTACCACGACATGATGGCGCTCGTTGAGGCGTTGTTCCGCGAACTGGCTGAACATATCGCTGGTGGGACGACCATTGCGTATGCCGGGCACACCATCGACTTCGGACCGCCGTGGGCGCGCGTGTCGATCGTCGAGGCGCTGCGCGACGCCTGTGGCATCGACATCCTGCAGCACCGCACGCTGGACGCGCTCCGTGATGCCATTGCACGGGCGAACCTGCGGGTCGAGCCGCAACCCGGCTGGGCACGCCAGGTCGACGAGCTCTTCAGCACATTGGTACAGCCACACCTCATCCAGCCAACCTTTGTGATCGATCATCCCGTCGAACTCTCGCCGCTGGCGAAGCGCCGTGCCGACCAGCCAGCGCTGGTCGAGCGATTCGAGCCAGTGATCGCCGGGATGGAGGTCGGCAACGCCTTCACCGAGCTGAACGACCCGCTCGACCAGGAGCAGCGGTTTCTCGAGCAGGGGCGGGCGTACGATGCTGGTGATGGCGAGGCACAGCCGATGGACACCGACTTTCTCAATGCATTGATGTACGGCATGCCGCCGACCGGTGGGCTCGGCATCGGCATCGATCGCGTGGCGATGCTGTTTTCGGGGCAGTCCAGCATCCGCGAGGTCATCTTCTTCCCGCATCTGCGGCGGCGTGAATGAGCTGATGAAGGCGAGGCAGTATGCCGCGGTCATTCACCATCGAACGCGAGAACCTGCCGGCCGTCGTTCAGGGCTGGTTGCGCGCTGCGGCGCTCGGCGACGAAGAGCTGATCGAGCTCATCTTCACCGAACGCGAGATCGTGTTGCGCCGGCCAGTGAGCCCGCAGCTGCGCGCCTGGGCGCGTGGCGTCGCCGACCGCTACGACCGCGCGTTCCGCGAACTCGCGGGGCTCTGACGCCACGCTGATGCACTACCTCAGCGTCGACGACGTCCTGGATCTGCATGCGCTGGCGCTTGAGCGCTTCGATGGCCGCGCCGGCGTCACCAGCACCGACCGGCTGGTGGCGACGGTCGACGCACCGCGTCAGGTGCTGTTCGGCGCCGAGCTCTACCCCGACATCATTGCCAAGGCTGCGGCACTGATGTTTTTCCTGATCAAGAACCGACCATTTCAGTGGGGCAACGAGCTCACCGCGCTGCTGGCGCTGTGCCGAACCCTGGAGCTCAACGGGCTGCGCCTGGCAGCCACCGTCGATGATGCCGCCCTGCTGGCACTCGTACGGCGGACGGCCCAGTCGAGCGCGCACCGCGCCGACCTCGAGGCATGGGCCCGGCAGTATGTCGTGTCGTGCGATGGCCAGTCGATTCACGCCTCGGATTCGGGAGACGTGCGGCCATGAGCAGTCTCGGGCTGGTGCAACAGTGCCTCGATGCGCGCCAATCGCTCGATGGCGTGCCGCTGCTGCTGTTCGGCCGCTGCTTGTTGCCGCCGTACCCGATACAGCGTCTCTTCGTGCAATCGACGCACCTCACCGACACGGTCGGCGAGGATGCCAAACATGAAGATCACGAACCCGATGATCAGCGCCACACCGCCAGCGATCAGCGCCTGGTCGTTGCTGGCGACGACGCCAAAATTACGGGCCAGGAAGATATACAGCGCTCGCGCCAGCAGGGCGAACCCGACCACCAGGAACGGCAACGCCAGATACGAAAATGTCTTGAGTGGTTCGTACGCGGCGTACGCCCGGGCAATCGTCGCCGCCTGGCGTTTGATGAAGTTCCAGTTGCCCTGATGCAGCCGCGACGCCCGTTCGACGCGATTGACGCTGATCGGCACGGTCGCGATGATCATGCGGCGCTTGCCCGCCTGGATCAGGTTCTCGATCGTGTACGAAAAATCGCTGGTGACAAACGTGCGCAATGCGTATTCGCGCGACAGCGCACGGAATCCGCTGACCGTATCAGCGACACGCGTGCCGCTGGCACGTCGCACCACATGGCTGCCGATACGCTGCAGCAGCTTCTTCCATGGCGAAAAGTGCTCAACCAGCTGTGTCTGCCGGTCACCGATCACGACATCAGCGCGACCGGCCAGCACCGGAGCCACCAGCGCCGGTATGGCCGATCCGGGATATTGGTTGTCGCCATCGGTATTGACGATGATGTCGGCACCCAGCGCCAACGCCGCGTCGATGCCCGCCTGGTAGGCAGCCGCCAAGCCCTTGCGCCCAGTGTGGCTGACGACATGATCGGCGCCATTGGCACGTGCCACCGCGATGGTGTCGTCGGTACAGCCATCATCGATGATCAGTACCTCGACGCGCGTGATACCGGGGATGTCACGCGGGATCTCACGTACGACCGCGCCGATCGATTCGGCTTCGTTGAGCACCGGAATCTGGACGATCAGTTTCATCGATCACTCGGCAGTCGCGGGCCTTCCTGTCGCGCCGATTGTACCGGAGCCGGCGGGGTTTGGCAAGCCGGTGCGCGGTGGGCGCAGGGCAGCGCATGAAGCACCGGCTTGAGCGCATCTTGTTCGGCGAGTACACCATCGCCCAAGGCACCATCCTGTTCATCGGCGCATTTCTGGCATCGGCGGTGCTCGGCATCATCCGGCAGGCCTTGTTCAACGAGCAGTTCGGTGCCGGCGACGAAGCCAACGCATTCGTCGCGGCCTTCCGGCTGCCCGAGACCATCGACCGGCTGATCACCGGCGGCGTGCTGGCGGGCGCGATGATGCCGGTGCTGGTCGGCGTTGCGCAACGCGATGGTGCGGCCGCCGAGGTATTGCTCGCCAGCCGCATCGCCACGCTGATCAGCGCGGTGGTGATCGTGATCGTCGTGATCTGCGCCGCGGCAACACCATGGTTCGTGCGCGCCGTGCTGGCACCGGGGTTCAGCGACGAAGCGATAGCGCTGTGCAGCACCATCACGCGCATTCTGCTGCTGCAACTCGTCTTCGGCGTGCTCACGACCGTTCTGATCGCGTTGCTCAACCGGCGCAACCAGTTCGGCCTCACAGCGCTCGTGATCGTCACCAGCAATCTGACCGTGATCGTCGGCATCCTGGTGGCCCGTGCCGTGCCGGCAGTTGGGATCTATGGCCCGGCAGCGGGATACGTGGCTGATTCGTTGCTGCACGTCGTCCTGCTGCTGAGTGGGCTACGCCGCAACCAGCAACACCTGCAGGTGCGTCGCGACGTCGTCGATCAACAGGTTGCCGCAGTGGTGCGCCTGCTGGTGCCGGGCGGATTGTCGTCGGCGGTGAATTACGCCGGGGGGATCATCGACACCGCCTTCGCTTCGCTGGCGCGCGAGGCAGCGGCGATCAGCGCGTTGCACAACGCCAATCTGTTGGCAGGCCTTCCGCTGCGCCTCGGTGGCATCGCACTGGCCCAGGCCGCCTATCCGCGGCTGGCGAGCCATGCCGAACGTGGTGATGGCGCTGCACTGCGGCGGCTGCTGCTGACGACCCTGGCGGTGAGCATGGCGCTGGTGTCGCCGGCCGCCGTCGCGCTGGTGGTGTTCGGCCGCGATCTGGTGCGGCTGTTGTTCGAACGAGGGCGATTCGACGCTGACAGCGGTGCGTTGACGGCGCTGTTGCTGGCCTATCTCGCCTGTGGTTTGCCGGCATATGTGGCGACCGAACTGCTCGGCCGGGCACTTGGCGCCTTGCGCGACACAATCACGCCGCTGGTGACCAATCTGGCACAGACGGCAGCGCGGGCCGCGCTGATCGCCTGGTGGCTCGACAGCCTCGGTGCAAGCGCCATTCCACTGGCATTCGTCCTGACATCGACTGCCGAGGCGGTGGTGCTGGCGTGCTGGACATGGCTGCGCCTGCGGCGGATGTCCATCGACACAACTTGACGCGAGATCGTTGCAGCAGCACCATGCTGTCGTTCTGCAGCGAACACGAAAGGAGGAGCCATGGCGTCGTCGCCGGTCGGTGTGCCATGGCGTGCAACGATGGATGAATGGCCACGCTCACGCGAATTGCTGGCATTGGCTCGGCAGAGCCTGGCTGGTGGGGTGAACAGCAACGTGCGCCTCGGCAGCCCGCCGACACCACTCTTCTTCACGCACGCCGCCGGCGCACTGCTCCACGATGTCGATGGCCACACGTACATCGACTATGCGCTGGGCCAGGGGCCAATGATCCTCGGCCACTCGCATCCGGCCATTCTCGAAGCAGTGACCGCGGCAATGGCGGCGGGCCAGCTGTTTGCTGGCCAGCACGAGCTCGAAATCACCGTAGCCCAGCACCTGGTGCGTCTCATCCCATGTGCCGAGCTGTGTCGGTTCAACGTGAGTGGCACCGAAGCGGTACAGGCAGCACTCCGGCTGGCACGGGCCGTCACCGGCCGCACGCTGATCGTGCGCTTCGAGGGGCATTACCACGGCTGGCTCGATAATGTGCTCGTCAGCGTGGCACCACCACTCGAGCGCGCCGGGCCCCGCACAGCGCCACACGCAGTCGCCGGTACCGCCGGCCAGTCGCTTGCCGTCCTCGACGAGTACCTGGTGCTGCCATGGAACGATCTGGCGTTGGTCGAGGCGTTGTTCGCCGCCCGCGGCAGCGAGATTGCGGCCGTGATCAGCGAGCCGGTGATGTGCAACACCGGCGTCATACCGCCGGCACCAGGCTATCTCGCCGGCTTGCGGCGCATCTGCGACAGCCACGGCGCCGTGCTGATCCTCGACGAAGTCATCACCGGCTTTCGCCTGGGATTGCGTGGCGCACAGGGCAACTTCGGCGTCACCGCCGATCTGGCAACCTTCGGCAAGGCGATGGCGGGTGGCCTGCCCAACGCCGCGATCGTGGGCAAACGCGCGTTGATGCAGCGATTCGCCCACGACGTCAATCATTCGGGGACATTCAATGCGAATGTGCTGGCGATGGCCGCGAGTGCCGCAGCACTGCGTGAGCTCGAACGTGACGATGGTGCAGTCTATCGCATGCTCGACGAACGCGGCACTGCATTGATGGTGGGCATCCGCACGCTGGCCGCACAGCATGGCCTGCCGGTGCTGATCCAGGGCTTTCCGGCCGTATTCCATGTCGCGTTCACCGAGCTACCCGCGATCCGCGACTACCGTGATTATGTGACCGGCTGCGATCGCGAGCGCTACCGGCGCTTCGCGGTAGCGTTGCTGCGACGCGGCATACGCGTCATCGAACGCGGCATCTGGTATCTGTCGGCAGCGCACACCCCGAACCACATCGACCAGACGCTGGCAGCGGTCGAGGCAGCGCTCCTCGAGGTGTTCGCCGGCCCGACGCCCTGACCCGCATAGTGCCATCTGCGCGTTGCAACCCGAGAGGCCCACGATGCCCACAGACACGCTGACACCCCTCGTCGCCGGATGTCTCACCGTCGCCGCCTACCATGGCTTCCGCCCGATCACCTGGTCGGACGATGGAACGCCGGCGGGGCGTGACATCGTGTTCCTGCGCGCGTTCGCCGCACAGCAGCAGCTGGAGCTGGTCGTGCGCTTCGCCCCGTTTGATGGCCTCTGGGAGCTGCCGGGGCGCGACTGGTGCGATGTGGCGGCAGCGGGCATCGCTCCGCTGCCCGAGCGCGCCAGCCACGGTGTGGTGTGGAGCGCGCCGTACTTCCGTGTGCAACGTGCACTGCTCATCCGCGCCGCCGATCGATCGCGCCTGCACACCATTGCCGACATGGCTGGCCGGACGATCGCGGTGACCCGTGGCTCGACCGCCGAAGCCGATGCCCGGCGCCGTGCACCGGCCGACGCACAGGTCGTCGTATGCGAGGACCAACAATCCGCACTCGACGCGCTCATGGCTGGGGCTATCGACGCATATGGCACCGGGGACGCGAGTTGCGACTATCTGGTGTCGGCGTTTCCGGGGGCCTTTGCAGTAGCCGATCGCCATCCCTACGATCCGCCCGAGACGTTCGCCTTCGCGCTGCGTGCAGCGAGCGGGGTGCACGAGTTGCTTGATCGCTTCATTGCCGAGCACCGCCAGCACTATTGAATGGCCCGATGATCGCATTCGACACCTGCGCGGCGGATCACAGCACCCCACTATGGTATAATCGCGTCAGTGGCCGACCCGGCTCGCCGAGGCCCGTCCACCAGGGTTGAGCGCGGAGGCGGCCGCATGCGGCGGGCCGGCCGCGGAACGAGGATCACCCGCGATGAAACTGTCATGCCTCCAAGAAAATCTGCGGCGTGGCCTGGCGACGGTGAGCCGTGCCGTCGCCGGCAAGAGTTCGCTTCCAGTCCTGGCGAACGTCCTGCTCGCCACCGACAGTGGGCGGCTGAAGCTGGCGGCCACCAATCTCGAGCTGGGCATCACCTGCTGGATCGGCGCCAAAGTCGATGGTGACGGCGCAGTGACCGTTCCGGCGCGGCTGTTCACCGACATGGTCGGCGGCCTGCCCAATGACCGGGTCGACCTCGATCTCGACAGTCGGACCCAGACGCTACACGTGGCCTGTGGCCGCTTCGACGCCAACATCAAGGGCATCGAGGCCGACGAGTTCCCGAATGTGCCGACATCCGCCGGCACACGGGCAGTCGCCACCTTCCCGCCACAGGCCCTGCGCGATGCCATCGCTCAGGTCGCATTCGCCGCCGCCACCGACGAAACGCGGCCGGTGCTGGCGGGTGTGCTGGTGCGTCTGCGTGGCAACCGCGTGCAATTCGCCGCCGCCGATGGCTTCCGCCTCGCCCAGCGCTCGATCGATCTTGCCGGTGCCGGAACCGCCGACCAGGACATCATCGTGCCGGCGCGAACGCTCTCGGAGCTTTCACGGATCATCGACGACGAGCACGACATCGAGATCATCGTCACACAATCGCAGGTCCTGTTCCACACGCCGAGCCTTGATGTCGTCTCGCGGCTGATCGACGGCCGCTACCCCGACATCGACCGGGTCATCCCCACGAGTCACACGACCCGTGCGGTACTCGACACGCAGGAGTTCGCCAAAGCGGCGCGGTTGGCCTCATTCGTGGCGGCATCATCATCGAATATCGTACGGCTGACGCTCGAATCGGGTGGCGATCTGGGGCCGGGCCGTGTGATCGTGAACGCCAATGCCGCCGAAGTCGGCGACAACCGTGGCGCGCTCGATGCCAACATCGGCGGCCCGGGCGGCCAGATCGCACTGAATGTGAAGTACCTCGCCGATGCGCTCGCCGCGATGAAGACGCCGCAGGTAGCGCTTGAGTTCGAGAACGCCCAGAGCCCGGCAGTGTTCCGCCCGGTAGGCGCCGAGGGGTACGTTCACGTCATCATGCCGATGACCGTGCGGTGATGCCGAGGAAGCCCCCGATGCCACCTGATCGGTCTTTCCGGGGCCTGGTGCGACCTACTGCGTGCCGCCGAACGTTCGGCACGGCATCGTGACGCACACCCCGGCGGTGCTGTTCGATGTCTTCACGCCGATGCGCGAGGAATTCCTGGGCGCATGACGGGCTGACGTACCGGGAGGAAGGCGGGATGCAGGTGCGAGTGGCATTGGTGAGCGTCGTACTGCTCGGCGTCACGGTGCTGACCGCCGTCTGGTTGCTACAGCCCGTCTTCCACACCCACGACGAAAGTGTCCGGCACATACTCCGGCAGCGCGGTGTCGAATTCCGCGAACTGAGCTTTTCCCAGAGCTACGAGGAATACCAGACATTGCGTGTCTCCAATGCCAGCGTCACGGTCGTTCTGGTCGATGGGTTCATGGTTGGTCAGCTGCGAGCACCACGACCGCGACTGTTTCCTGGAGCTGCTCAGCGCTGGCATCGTTGGCCAACGGCTACCCGACATCACGCCCAGGCGGGCGCTGCCATGGCTGAGTATGTTGCGTCGCCGCTGGGATGCACTGGCCGAAGCCGCCGGCATCGCGCCGTGACGCTCCCGCCCGCAGGGTCGGCGAGTGGTACAATGACGCGTCATTCGCATTCATCACAGGACACACCGTGATCACATATGATGATCTCGCAGCCGCTCTCGAAGACGCCTGGCTCGTCGCCGGGCTGCACGATCACAACGTGGTCGAGAGCGTCAATCCCGAAGCCCTTGAGCGTACTTATCGCGCCGAACTGTTTCCCGAGCACCCCGAGCCGATGC
>CAIQIY010000216.1 GCA_903871975.1 uncultured Chloroflexota bacterium
GAATCTGCTGCTGCTGCAGCAGAATGTGCCGACGACGGCAGGCTCGTGGCGGATGATTCGACCACCGGGTGGCGATTTCAGTGTCTCGGCGCTGGCGTTGCTCATCCCACAGCAATCCCTGGTGCAGGAAGCAGCGTGGTCGCTGGTGCGCGCGCTGTGTGCGACGACAGCGCTCCAGAATCTGGCGCTGCAGTCGGCGGGAGTATTGCCGGCGTTCATGCCGGCGTGGGCCGATCCGCTGTACGACCGACCGGTTGGTTTCTTCGGCGATCAGCCAGCCTTTCGCGTCCTGACCGAAGCCGCCCAGGCGCAGCCCGAGGTGGTGCTCAGTCGGTACGATGCCCCCATCGAGGCGGCGCTGGCCAATGTGGCCGATGGTGTGGCGAGCGGGAGTGTCGAACCGTTGCCGGCGATCGAAGCAGCAGAGCAGGCGCTGCGGCGGCAGTATCCCGAGCTGTGACAGCGACGTCCATGGTGCCGCCTCGCGCTCGTCGGTGTGCTTGGCGTCGTGGTGTCGACCAGCCGCGCAACCGCGGCGCCGGTTCGCACGTTGCATCGGTGTAGTCGGTGTGAACGCGGAGGTCGTGATGCCAGGGCGTTGGATCATCAGTGGCTGCGTGATCGTGTTGCTCGTCGCATCGGCGGTACATGCTGCCACGCCTCGTGGCGGCGATCGTGTCGTGGTGGATGTTGGCGAGGTCGTGGCCGACGATCTGGTGGTCGCGGCGAGTGAGCTGGTGATCGATGGCCGCATCGAGGGCGATCTGGTGGCGGCAGCCGAGACGATCACGATCAATGGTGTGGTGACCGGCGATGTGCTTGCCGCGGCGAACCGTATCGTGATCGCTGGCTCGGTCGGCGACGACGTGCGGTTGGCGGCGGGTGTGCTTGAGCTGCGGGCCGAGTCCGGCGTCGGCGATGATCTGTTCGGTGCCGCCGGCACGCTGACGACGGCAGCGGCGAGCCGCGTGGGTGGCGCTCTGGCTGCCGCCGGCAGCGATGTGACGCTGCGTGGCGCCGTCGCGCAACGCGCGGATGTCGCCGGTCAGCGGCTCATATTCGGCGGATCGGTTGGTGATGCCCTCGTGGCCTACGGTGACGCGGTGCAGGTCGAGGCATCGGCGCGCGTTGGTGGGGAGCTGACCGCATACTCGCCCGCGCCGCCAGCGGTGGCACCGGGCGCACAGCTGGGTGCGGTGACGCACATCAGGACAGAGCGGTCAGATGCCGACGCGGGTACCACGGCGCCGGTCGATGGCGTGGCCGCACTGCTGTTCGATTTCCTGCGGCAGTTGGCGACATTGCTGCTGGTAGGGGCGATGCTGGTCTGGCTGCTGCCGGCGCCATTGGCACGCATCGCCGACGGGACGTTGCAACAACCCGGCCGGTCGTTGCTGGCCGGTGCCCTGACAGTGGCGGCGCTGGTGCTCGGGGGATCGGTGTTGCTGCTGGCCACGATCGTCGGCGGGGTCGTGTTTGGCACGTTGACGCTCGACGGCCTGGCGGGCATGATCGTCGCAAGCGGCAGTATTGCGTTGGCAGGCATGATCATCGCGACGATCTTCACGGGTGGCGTCGTCGCGCCGGTGATCGTCGGCTATGGTGTCGGACGCAGCCTGCTCGCATGGCTGCGTCCTGCGTGGTTGGAACGGCGGCTGGTGCCGCTCGCACTGGGCGTGCTGCTCGTCGCGGTGCTGCTGTCCGTCCCCTGGGTCGGCGCCTTGATGCTCGTGCTGACGCTCCTGCTCGGGTTGGGAGCGATCTGGCGCGAACGCCGCGGCGAATGGCCGGCCGCGTGACAGCGAGCGCCGCGCCGCTGCGCGAGTGTGTTCGGGGCCGGTCACTCAGACGAACTGCAGCGCGTAGATGTCGGCGTCGTGCAGGACCAGCCGCAGGCGTACCGGTTGGCCGGCCAGGCCCTCAAGCCGCGCACTGTCACGCCAGTGCACCGTGCGTGCGATGTCGTCGCCGAACAGCGGCGGGCAATCGTCGAGCCGGTACCCGGGCAGCGGCGTGCCATCGGGCTGCTGCAGTTCGACACGGACACTGCCGGCCGCCGAGGTTGCCATGTTCAGCTGCAGCTGTGCCCCCGCAGCCACCAGTGGGTGTGTCAGCAGCTCGCCGCCGGCCGCGCCGGCGTATGCCGACACGAAGCCGTCGGTGCGCAGCGTATAGCGCCGCAGGCAGGCGTCGGGGTGACCATAATGCTCGATCGCATAGCACGACACCTCGTGCGGCGCCGTCTGCAGCATGCCACTCCCCAGATACATGTTGCGATCGGTCCAGTTGGCCGGGTCGCTGCCCGGTCGCAGGAACGCTTCGTGGAAGCGGCGCTGCCAGTGGATGCCGTCGCGGCTGCTCATGAACACCGTGTCCGAGATGCCAGGGTTCGGCCAGTCGGCATGGCGCTGACGATCCGACACGAAGCGCTTGGGGAACATCAGTCGGATGTGCGGCGCTCGAGCGTACGGGATCGCCCCGTTCTGATACAGATGTTCGGTCGGCGCGTCGCCCATGTCGATGAAGGCAAACGTCGACCAGTGGCGGTAATCGGGCGACGTACTGCGGCGGATGGCGCGCACGCCTGGTGGTAGCCAGCCGCGGGTGTACAGCACATACGCGCCGTGCTCGCTGTCCCAGAACGCTGTCGTGTGCGTGTCGAACTTCGGCATCGGGTCATCGGGTGCCACGAGTACGGCATCAGGCGTCATGGCGCGCCAGTGGATGCCGTCGGGCGACACGAGCAACCGCAACTCATCGACGATCGGCGTCGGCAGGTGGCGCAGCGATGTTCCCGGGGGGAGTGCCACGCCGGGCGGCAGTGGTGCCGACCACGGGCCGATCTCGTCGGGCCGCAGGCTGGTGCGGCCGGCATGTACCCGCGGCGTGCGGCCGACGGCCTTGTAGCGCTCGGCCGGATCGGCGGCAGGGTTGTCGTCGCGGAAGATGCCGACCGAGCTTGCGAGCGTGCCGCGGAACAGCATGTTGTTGGCGCGCGAGCCGTCGTGCTCGACCAGGCCAAGTTCGGGGCGGTGCCACACGATGCCGTCGTCACTCTCGGCGTAGCATGTCGCAGCACCCGCATAGCTGTCGCGCTGGCCTGCCGCGACGACTTCGCCGGCTGGCATGCCGCGGTACCACATGCGGAACCGGCCGCCATCCGCCATGACGACGTGTTCGTAGCTGTAGCGCCCTTCCCAGGGTCGATCGAAGCGCAGGGCGATCTCGCGTGGCACCGGATGGTGCAGCCGCAACTGCGCCCCGGCAAACCGTTCGACCAACCAGTCGTCGAGCAATGGCTCGAGCCGAGTGCCGATCTGTCGTGGTTGCATAGGCTCCTCGTCGGTGTGGTGTGGGTCGTGTCGGGCCGGCCACTCAGGCGAACTGCAGCGCGTAGACGTCGGCGTCGTGCAGGACCAGCCGCAGGCGTATCGGTTGGCCGGCCAGGCCCTCAAGCCGCGCACCGTCACGCCAGTGCACCGTGCGTGCGATGTCGTCGCCGAACAGCGGCGGGCAATCGTCGAGCCGATACCCGGGCAGCGGCGTACCATCGGGCTGTTGCAGTTCGACCCGGACGCTGCCGGCCGCCGAGGTTGCCATGTTCAGCTGCAGCTGCGCCCCCGCAAACACCAGTGGGTGTGTCAGCAGCTCGCCGCCGACCGCGCCGGCGTATGCCGACACGAAGCCGTCGGTGCGCAGCGTATAGCGCCGCAGGTGGGCGCCTGGATGCCGATAGTGCTCGATCACATAGAACGACAGCTCGTGGGGCGCGGTGGCCAGCATGCCGCTGCCCAGATACATGTTGCGATCGGTCCAGTTCTCGGGATCGCTGCCCGGCCGCACGAAAGCCTCGCCGAAGCGGCGCTGCCAGTGGATGCCGTCCCGACTGCTCATGAATACCGTGTCGGAGATGCCGTTGCCCTCCCACTCGGCGAATCGTCGTCGGCTCGAGACGAAGCGCTTGGGGAACATCAGGCGAATATGCGGCGCCCGAGCATAGGGGATCGCCCCGTTCTTGTACAGGTGCTCGGTCGGTGCATCGCCCATGTCGATGAAGGCGAACTCCGACCATCGCCGGAAATCAGGCGATGTGCAGCGGCGGATGGCGCGCACGCCCGGCGGTGTCCAGCCACGCGCATAGACGACATACTCGCCGAGCTCGCCATCCCAGAATGCCAGGTTGTGACTATCGAACATCGCCATCGGGTCCGGTGGCGCGATGATCAGCGGATCGGGCTCGATCGCGCGCCAATGAATGCCATCGGGTGAGACGAAGCCCCGCAGTTCGGCGCGATGCGGCCATGGCAACCGATCGAGAAGCGAGGTCAGATCGCCGTCGCCGAGGTCGGCCGGCAGCGGCTGGCCCCAGGCTGGCAGATCCTCCGGTCGCAATGCTGTCAATCCTGGCGTACGTCGTGGGCCGACGCCGATCGCCTTGTAGCGCTCGGCTGGATCGGTGGCGGGATTGTCGTCGCGGAACACACTCACTGCGCGGGCATCGCTGCCGGTCAGCACGATGTTGTTGGCGCGCGAGCCGGCATGCTCGACCAGCCCCAGTTCGGGGCGGTGCCACACGATGCCGTCGTCGCTCTCGGCATAGCACGTGTAGATCCGCGCGTAGAGCTCGGCGCCACTCAGCCCGTCGGTCGACTCGTGCCAGCCGCGATACCACATGCGAAAACGGCCGCCATCGGCCATGACGACCTGGTCGTAGCTGTACTGCCCGTCCCATGGTTGATCGAAGCGCAATGCAATCTCGCGGCGCACGGGGTGGTGCAGGCGCAGCTGTGCGCCGGCGAATTGCGCGATCAGCCAGTCATCGAGCAGCGGCTCGAGTCGCGAGCCGATGGTGCGAACCGAATCCGTCACGTGGCACCTCCTGTTGCTGTTGCGCTGCGGGCGTGCTGGAGCAGCAAAGCCTCGGCAGTTCCGTGCAGGATGCGGCGACGTGCCGCATCGTCGATCTCGGCGCCATCGATTCGGCCGCGCTGGGCCGATGTGGCGTAGAGCGGCGTGTCGGTGCCGAACAGCATGCGGTCAGCACCGATCTGCCCAACCGCCCACTCGATCAGGCCGGAGTACATCGACGATGCCGATGAGGTGTCGACGTACAGGTTTCCGGCAGCTGCCCGCTGGATGGCATAGACCTGGCGTGTCGGATTGCCGTCGGCGCTATTGCCGAGGTGCGCCAGGATGAGCGACATCGCCGGGTATCGGTCGGCGAATGCGACGAAGTCCTCGGGGTAGC
>CAIQIY010000217.1 GCA_903871975.1 uncultured Chloroflexota bacterium
CGTACCGCACGGCGGACCCAATCACACCGCGTCGGCGCGCGGCAGCTCGTGGCTCGGTTGCATCCTGTCGCTCAGGCGCCGGCATTCTACCACTCGTCGGACATGCTGTAAACTGCAGCGGTCGGCGCCACGATGCCCGCATCTCCGTCAGGTTCGGGACGAGAGCGCGCCGCGTCGTGCGAGCATGCGCGCGCATGCGCCGCCGGGCTGGCAGCATCGACGCTGCACGCCTGCGGCACGATGAGAGGAGGCTTCGATGAGGCGATGGATCTGGCACTGGCTGATCGTGGTGCTGGCGTGCGCCGGCGCTGTTGCGCCCGCGCAGGCCGCATCAGGCTGGCAGGCACTGCCCTTCACGTTGCGCGACGCCGAGCGCGACCAGACCTGTTGGGATGCACGTGAGCCCGACGTGGTGTGGGCGATCGAGAGCGGCGTCGGCGTTGTGCGTTATGACGTGCGCAACGGCGTGCGCGAACCGTGGCTGCCACGGATCGACCTGCGCCTCGCCGGCTGCCCGGATTCGGGCTGGCGCTTGCTGGCTGATCAGCCGAATATGAGCGCACTGGCACCTGGCAGCACGACCCTGACTGCGGTGACACCCTTTCCATGGACATTCGCCAGCGATGGGCGCGACACGGTCTACGCATTGCTGGGCAACGTGGTGTATGCCGGTGCGCCCGGGCAACTCGCCAGCGTCGGCACGATCCCCGGCCCCGGCGCTGCCGTCGCCCTGCAGGCCAACCCCGCCGACAGCCGCGCGCTGTATGCCGTCACGCTCGAGCGCCTCAGCGACAGTGTCGCAACCGGTCGGCTATGGTTCTCGGCCGATGGCGGCGCTGTCTGGGAGCTGCGCACCAGCCAGGCGCTCGGCGGCTCGTATGGCGGGCCGTATGTGTCACTCGAGCCGCTCGGCGACGCCGCCTGGCCGCGCGATACCGTGATGTGGCGCGTCGATCCGGGATACCCCGGGTCGAGCAACCGCACCGGCATGTGGCTATCGGGCGACGGCGGGCGCACATCCACCGAGATCGATACCGCCGGGTATGGCGATCCGGGCACCGAACGCTTCGTGGCCGGCCACGATGGCATCGTGCGACTCGGCATCAGCCTGGCACCGATCGCCGGCACAGCACTCAGCCTGAGCGTGAGCACGACCGCCGGGCGCGACTGGCGACCGCTCGCGGTGCCGCCGGTGAGCACCCCGGTCGATCCGCGGCACGTCGAGCTGGTCGTCGCGCGGGCCGCGCCCCACGTCATGGCGCTCGGCGCACCCGAAGGGACCTTCATCAGCCGCGATGCCGGCGCGAGCTGGCAGCGCGTCGGCGATCGACGCACCGGCCTGCAGTTCTCGCCATATGTCCCGCTCCGGCTGCTCGGCCGGGAAGGTACCCGGCTCGATGTGCTCCAGGTTGGTGATCCCGGCGCCTTGATGACGGCGCCGCGCCCGCCGCTGTCGGCGGCCTTCAGCCCCGACACCGGCCAGACGATCAGCCCGCTGTTCCTCGACGTGTGGCAAGCGCGTGGCGGCCTGGCACGCTTCGGTCATCCGCGTACGCCGGCGTTCCGCGAGGTCAATGCTGCCGATGGGCGCGTGTATCTCACCCAGTACTTCGAACGCGCCCGCTTCGAGTACCATCCCGAACACGCCGATCCGGAGTATCGCGTGCTGCTCGGCTTGCTGGGCAATGAACAGACCACCGGCCGGCGCGCCGAGGGGCCGTTTCAGCCGCGGCCCGCGCCCGGCGATCCCGGCGAACGCTACTTCGCCGAGACCGGCCACGCGATTCGCAACAGCTTCAAGACCGCCTGGGAGCGCGCCGGCGGGCTGGCGACGTTTGGCTACCCGATCAGCGACGAGTTCCTCGAACCGAATCCCGAGGATGGCCAGTCGTATGTGGTGCAGTATTTCGAACGCAATCGCTTCGAGTACCATCCCGAGCTCGCCGGTGGGCCGTACGAGGTCCTGCTCGGGCTGCTGGGCAACGATGCGCTGCGGGCGCGCGGCTGGCTGCCGTGACATGGCGCGGGCCGACGGCCCGCCGCTTCGCTCGCGGATGCAGTGTTCAGTCCGATGGCATGATGGTCTGCATCCGCTCGCTGACCTCATCCGGGCTGTAGCCCATCAGAAACAGCGTACATGCTTCCTCGAGGTAGTCGATCGGCAGGTGTCGCGTCAGCTGCACGGCAAACTGCCGGTCGGCCTCGCTGAGCATCGGGTACTTCTGCTCGGCGA
This sequence comes from uncultured Chloroflexota bacterium, assembly GCA_903871975.1. GTDB lineage: Bacteria > Chloroflexota > Chloroflexia > Chloroflexales > Roseiflexaceae > CAIQIY01. The sequence continues at coordinate 2,234 of CAIQIY010000217.1, forward strand.
GGCGCGCGTGCACGCCTTCCGGCATTCTGGCGAGATACCAGACCATCCCAAAGCACGACGGTCGGTGGCGCAGATGATCGTATACCGCCAGGAATTCGTCGGTGCAGATGATCGTCAGCAGATGGTCCGGTGAATCCATCCCGTCGAGCATCCGTAGCAGCTCGTCGCGTGTGGCGGGTTGATTGATGCAAAAAAGGTCATCATAGACCAGGACGATCGGTCGCTCAGGATCATTCTCGCGGATCGCTGGAATGACCATCGACGTCAACGCATATTCGCTGAAGCAGTCGTCGACGATGATCACGGCATCCTGCTCGATCAGGAACGGTATCAACTGCCGCACGATGCTGGTCTTGCCGGTGCCCGGTGGGCCGTAAAGGATGATGCCGCGGCGATGCTTCAGCCCGGCCCGGGTCAGACGCTGTGTGATCCGCTTGTTGAAGAACG
>CAIQIY010000218.1 GCA_903871975.1 uncultured Chloroflexota bacterium
CGACTTCGATCAGTTGATCGTCGCACCATCGATCCCTTCCATACTTGACCAGCTGTTCATTCCACCTGCGATGGATGAGCTGCCAATCGATGCACTGCGACTGGGGACGCGCATCCATAATGCGCTGAAGCGTGCCGAAATCGTCAAGATTGGCGAGCTCCTCGGGCGTGATGAGCATGAGTGGGAGAGCATCCGGCATGTTGGCGAACAGGGAGCAATTGAGATTCGTGAGCGACTGCTGGCGTTCGCGGCACAGCTGGGGCTGGGGCGCGCAGCCGCTGATCGTATGACTGCCTGCGCTGCCAGCGTACTGCTGGCTTGATTGCGTGCCAAGGAGGCGACCATGCTCGAAATCGCTATGCCGAGGATTGAGGTAGTTCAGGCTGCCGAGAACTATGGTCGTTTCAAGATCGAACCGCTCGATCCTGGATATGGCCACACACTGGGCAATGCACTGCGGCGTGTGCTGATCTCGTCGATACCAGGCGCTGCAGTGACCAAAATCAAGATCGAGGGTGTGTACCACGAATTCTCGACTGTTCGGGGCGTCCGTGAGGATGTCACCGAGCTTGTCCTGAACGTCAAGGGCATCCGGCTGCGTTCTTGGGCCGATCGTGCGGTGAAGATCCAGCTGTTCAAGCAGGGTGCCGGCGTGGTACGCGCTGGGGATATCGAGACACCAAGCAACGTTCAGATCGTCAACCCTGCACACTACCTGTGCACGATCGACGACGAAGATGCGACGCTTGAGATGGAGCTGACGGTTGAGCGGAGCAAGGGGTATTCGCCAGCCGATCGGCGCGACCCAACGATCATCGGTGAGATCCCTGTCGATGCCATCTTCACTCCGGTGCCGCGGGTGAACTATGTGGTCGAGAATACCCGCGTTGGGCAAGCGACGGATCATGATCGACTGGTGATTGAGATCTGGACTGATGGAACGATCAAGGCTGGCGATGCGCTGAGCCACGCGGCCAAGGTTCTGGTGCAGTACTGCCAGACGATCGCTGACTTCAATCAGCTGCTTGCTGATGCGCCGGAGACGCCGGTTGCCGCGAACCCTCTGGTCATTCCACGCGACGTCTATGATATGTCGGTTGATGAACTTCGCCTGGGAACTCGTATACACAATGCCCTGAAACGCGCCGAAATCACCAAGGTCGGGCAACTGCTCGAGATGGAAGAGAATGCCTTGCTCAAGGTACGGCATGTTGGTGACAAGGGGCTTGCTGAGATTCGCGAGCGTTTGCTGGCGCACAACTACATCCCACGCGTCGGCAGCGCAAGTTCGCCGACCGGTACACCACGTGCTGAGTGAGTCTGTGAGGGTAGACAAGTCATCATGAGACATCGAAAGTCCGGATTCAAGCTTGGGCGCGATAAAGAGCAGCGTGACGCGCTGATTCGCGGCCTGATGATCGCGTTGATTGAGCATGGCCGCATCAAGACGACGATCGCGAAGGCGCGGGCGGTTCAGCCCGAGCTCGAGCAGTTGATCACGTTGGCGCGGCAAGACACGCCACACGCACGACGCATGGCATTGTCGAAGCTCGCCAGCAAGACAGCGATGCGACAGTTGTTTGCGCGCGTTCCGAGCACCTATGCTGATCGCGCGGGTGGCTACAGCCGGATCACCAAACTCGGTCCGCGTCTGGGCGATGGTGCCGAGATGGCAGTCATCGAGCTCGTCTGAGCCCCGTGCGCACCATCGGCTTACGCCTGGCATATGATGGCGGTGATTTTGTCGGATCACAGTGGCAGACGAATGGCCGCTCGGTGCAGGGCGAACTCGAGGGGGCGTGGCAGCAGCTGACGGGTGTGCGGTCGCGTATCACGCTGGCCGGGCGCACGGATGCCGGCGTTCATGCGTGCGGGCAGGTCGCCAGTGTCCGCTGTTCGACCCAGCTGTCGTGTCACGAGCTGGTGCGCGGGCTCAACGGCATTCTGCCGGATGATGTCACGATATACGAGGCGTGGCACGCCGACGAGGGGTTTCATGCCCGGCACACGGCCACGCGCCGCGCCTACCGGTATGTGGTCGACAATGCCGCAGTACCCTCACCGTTGCTGCGTCGGCATGCAATTCATGTTGGTGTGCCACTTGATATCGCGGCGATGACGGCGGCCGCTCAGATCCTGCTCGGCAGACACGACTTCGGCGTGTTTGCCGACTCGCCCGCCGAAGGGAGTACGGTTCGGCGTATTGATCACGTAGGCTGGTCGCGCGATCAGTGGTGGGGCCATCCGGTCGTGCTCTTCGAGATCGCGGCAAATGCGTTTCTGCGGCACATGGTGCGCAACATCGTCGGAACGTTGTTGCTTGTAGGACAGCACCGGATCGATGCAGCGCGGTTCGCCGCAGTGCTCGCGGGGCAGACGCCGCGACATGTCGTACGGCTGGCGCCGGCGCACGGCTTGTGCCTGATGATGGTAGAATATCCGCACACAGGTCGCGCTGCGGCTGAAGCGTCTGTCGCTGCGGGCGAAGACACAACAAGAGGGTGAGGATGAAGACCTATTCACAGCGGGCGTCCGAGGTCCAGCGAGAGTGGCTGGTCATCGATGCATCAGCACAGACGTTGGGCCGGCTGGCTACGCAGATCGCTGTATTGCTGCGCGGCAAGCATAAG
>CAIQIY010000219.1 GCA_903871975.1 uncultured Chloroflexota bacterium
CAGCACCGTCGTCGCCGACCAGGCGTCCATCGGTGCGGCGATGGACGCCAGCCGAACCGCCGCCGGCGCATCGACTGCCAGTACCGTCGCGTCGGCGTGCATCTGCCGGCCATCGGCCAGCCGTGCACCCGCGACGCGGCCGGCAGCGTGCAGCAATTCGACCGCCACACCATTCAGCGTCACCGCACCACATGCCACCAGGGGCGCCGCCAACTGTTCGCTCACCTGCCCGATGCCCTGCGCCGGCAGCACCGCCCGCCCGGCGAGCAACGCACGGAAGATCGCCCGAAACCGCTGCGCGCTCGTCGACAGGCTGCGATCCAGAAAGATTCCGCCGTAGAATGGCCGGAAGAACCGATCGATCATCGTCGCCGAAAACCCCGATCGGATCAGATAGTCCAGCGTCGGCTCATCCGGCCCGTCATCGCTTGCGGCCCCACGCAGCCGCCACGCCAGCAACAACACCCGCAGCTTGTCGGCCAATGGCACCACGGTGCTCAATGCCGCCGCCGGCGCGGCCGCGGGGTCGCGAAACGGATCGCTGACGACTGCGCGCCTGCCAGCCAGGCTGATGATCGCTCCCGGATCGAAGGCCGACACCTCGAGCGCCGCCAGATCCACGTAGCGTCGCATCGTCGGATACGAATCGAACAACACCTGAAACCCATGATCGATGATGAATCCGTCGCGCCGCGTCGAACGCACCCGTCCGCCGATCGCCGGCGCAGCATCGATCAGAGTGAGTGGCACACCATGCTGCTGGAGCACTCGGGCGCAGGTCAGGCCGGCCAGGCCGGCGCCGATGATCAGTACCTGTGGCATAGTTGACAAATCCCCCGTTCTCGTCAAGGATCCGCGGGGACCAACACCTGTTCGGCCCGACCGGGAAGGAGCAACCAATGGTGACCAATCCGATTGCACTGCAGATGTATACCGTTCGCGATGACGCCGCCCGTGATCCACTCGGCACGCTGCGCGGCGTCGCCGCCGCCGGCTACCGGGCGATGGAGCTCGCCGGCACCCTCGGCATGCACGCCAGCGACCTGCGCGCCGAACTCGACCGCCTCGGCGTCGTGGTCTCGGGGGCACATGTCGCGCTCGAGCGCCTCGAGAGCGATCTCGACGGCGTCATCGCCGAGATGCAGGTGCTCGGTGGCAGCTACGTGATCTGCCCGTTCCTCATGCCACACCGCCGCGGTGATCTGGCAGCCTATCGCCGCCTCGCCGGCACACTCAACGACATCGGCATCCGTTGCCGCGACGCCGGGCTGCGCTTCGCCTATCACAACCACGATTTCGAGCTGCAACGCTTTGGCGACACGACCGGGCTGCATGCCATGCTACACGGCACCGACGCCGACGCAGTCTTGTTCGAGCTCGATGTCTACTGGGCTGCATACGCCGGCTTTGATCCGGTCGCGCTGATCGGCGAGTTCGCCGGCCGCGTGCCGTTGATTCACCTCAAGGACATGACACCGGCGCCCCAGCGTACGTTCGCCGAGGTCGGCCACGGCACCCTCGATATTCCGGCGATCTGTGCCGCGGGCGATGCCGCCGGCGCCGAATGGTTCGTCGTCGAGCAGGATCGCTGCGAACGCCCGGCACTCGAGAGCGTCCGCCTGAGCCACGCGTACCTCACGTCGATCGGCCGCTGATCACGCGCCACCGCCCTGCGCACCGGATGCCTCCGGGCGCAGGGCCCGGGTGAACATCGCCGCAATCTGCTCGGCGACCCGCGCGGGATCGGGCGCTCCGCCACCTGAAAACCTCGCGATGTACAACGCCCCGAGAAACGCGTAGAACACGTGTACGACGATCGCCGGATCCAGCTCCGGATCGACCTCGCCAGCCGCCAGTGCCAGCCTGACCTGCTGCACGATCGCGGCATCGAACAGTTGCAGGCGCTCGTGCATCGCCGGATTGCGACAGACAATTTCGAACAGCTCTGGCGTCCAGGGGCGCAGCTGCATCGCTCGCTGGTCGATCTGCAACTGGACCGCAGTGCTCAGGATCCGGCGTAGCTGCTCGAGTGCCGACCCACTGCCGCCCTGTGCCAGGACGGTCGCCAATGGCATCATGCCACGCATCATCGCGGCGACGATGACATCCTCCTTGTTCGGGAAGTGGCTGTACAGCGTCGGTTTGGAGATGCCGGCACGCGCTGCCAGCTCGTCCATCGATATCGATGGAAACCCCCGCTCGCCGGCGATCTCCTCTGCTGCACTCAGGATCTCTTCGCGCAAGAGCGCTCGCCGACGCTCGCGTAATGTCCGTGTCACCCGCGGCCCCCCTTGTGCGCACCTCGCGCATCTCGTGGCCCTACGCCCGCGCAGGGCTGGTCTGGCATCGCTACGACAGCGCGTCGCGTGCTCCGCGCTCACCCGTCGCCCCCGACTCTCATGCGCCCCGCACATCCATCAATGTCGCCGCCATCGTACCATACATCGAACATGTCCGGTGCAATTCCTGTGCATCGCGCCCGACACGACCGAGTGCAACCATCGAAACTCCATTCTTTCCTTGCCAGTAAACCAATTGTACGGTATAGTAAACATTGACGCAACTTGGCAGGCCCGCCTGACGACGGAAGGTACAGAGGTTCATGGCCAACGATCAACGACACGAGCGGCTCAACGGCATGCCGCTGGCAGACACCTCGATCCGGCAGCCGGTCTTCATCACCATGTTGATGGTACTGACCGTCACGTTCGGTCTTCTCGCATTCCGCACGCTCCCGGTCAATCTGCTACCGGATTTTTCGGTTCCAGTGATCGTCGTCTCGGTTGTCTATCCGGGTGCCAGCCCCGACAGCGTCACCGAGCAGGTCGCCAAGCCGATCGAAGACGCGATCAACACGATCAACAACCTGAAGAACATCACCACAACCGCCAACGAAGGCGTCGTCACGATGGTGCTCGAGTTCAACGAGGGCACCGACGTCATCCAGGCCGACCGGGATGTGCGCGAGAAAGTGAACGGCATTCGGGCAGCATTGCCGCGCGATGTCCGCGAGCCGGTCTTCCAGCGATTCGACCCGAACGCAGCACCGATCATGTCGATCGCCATCGCCGACACCACCGGGCGTGATGCGCTGACAGTGCGGCAGATCGTCGACGACGAGATCGTCCCCCAACTGCAACGCGTCGCCGGCGTCGGTTCGGCCAGCGTCTCGGGCGGCGAAGAGCGGCAGATCAATGTCTTCATGCAGCTCGACAAGCTGAGCGCCTACCAGATCCTACCGTCCCAAATCAGCCGATCGCTGCAGCAAGCCAACACCAATCTCGGCCTCGGCACCATCACCACCGGCGAGACCGACATCAGCCTGCGTGCGCCGAGCATTCTGCAGCGGCCCGAAGACATCGCTGCGATCCAGATCACTGGCACACGGTACCAGATCGGGGACGTCGCCACCATCGAGGATGGCATCGTGCCGCGCGTCAGCTATTCGCGCCTCGACGGCGTCGAGACGATCATCATCGCCATTCGCAAGCAATCCGGCACCAACACCGTGCAGGTTGCCGACGGCGTACGCGCCGCGCTGG
>CAIQIY010000220.1 GCA_903871975.1 uncultured Chloroflexota bacterium
GTGCCTGATAGCCGAGCGCCAACACCAGCGGGATCAGGATCAGGAAAGCGTCGAGACGCGCCAACGCCCACTGCCCGGCCGCCAAGCCGGTCAGCAGCGCGGCGAACGAGCGTTGCGGCGCGGTGGTGTCGCGCGCGTGGAGCGCGGCATAGCCCGCCAGCGCAGCGAAACACAGCGCCTGAACGACTGCCTCCGATGTCGAATAGCGGCTGAACCAGACCTGGACACCATTCAGGCTGAGTAGGGTGCCTGCGAGCAAGCCGACCCATGGCCCGGCCAGGCGGCGACCGAGCATCACCACGCCCCACACGCCCAGCGCTCCGGCCGCACCAGTGGCGAGCAATGCACCGTGTGTCCCCAGAACGACGGCGAACAGCGCCAGCCAGGCTGGGTACAGGTGCAGGAATTGTGGGACCACGCGGCCGGCGGCGAGCTCGCCGGCATTGATCATGAAACCGGCGGCGCGTTGCCGCGTCGCGATGAATCGCTCGGGGTGTTGTACGCCCAGCAGGTTGGTCTCGGCCTGGGCCGCGGCGGCCCGCAACGATTCATCGTCTGCCTGCTGGTCGCGGCCGATCTGCGCGACGAGCGGATCGAATTGCACGATGCTGCCGGTGCGGGCGATCGCCAGCCCGGTGCTGGCGTAGACGCCGGCATCGCGTGCGCCGACGACGACCTCGAAGGGCTGGCTGACCAGCACCAGCGTGATGCTGCCCAGCACCGCGGCTCCGACGGCCTCGTGGCGGGGTAATGCCCGCGGCCAGCTCCAGCGCTGCCCATGGCGGCGAGCGAGCCCCCATGCCGCCAGCGTCACCGCACCGACGATGGCGAGATGGCTCGCCAGCGAGAACAGCCCCAGGCTGGCCAGCAGCAGTGCGACCCAGCCATTGAGCAATGCCCCCGCGATCGTCGCCTCGTAGGTGCGGTCGAGCCAGTCACCGCGATGCTCGGCGCCGTGCCATGCATGCGCGATGAGCGCGCCCGGGCCAATCACAACGACGCCGAGCGCCAGTCCCGCCAGCCATACCACGACAGCGATCTCCCCCCTTGTGGCGACGGCCGACGCCCTGCCGTCGTGGTCGCGACACATGCCGGGAAGCATACCGTCCACGATGCACCGTCGCCCCAGGGCATTCTAGCACAGCACACCACCAGAGTGTGCTACAATGCCGTGCCACGCCGGGCGCACCACTCGCGCCCCGCTGCAATGTCCCGTAGCCTGTGCGAAGGATTTGCATCAGAGAGGATCAACTCATGACGACCATGGTGCTCGCCGCCGAAGAGCGCACGACTCTCGGCAAGAAGGTGGCGCGCCTGCGCCGGACCGGCCTCATCCCCGCGACCGTGTACGGCAAGCAGGTCGGGCCGATCAGCATCCAGATCGATGCCAAGGCATTCGATGACATCTACCGCAAGCATGGCCGTGCCGTGACGATCGAGCTCCAGGTCGCCGGCCACGAGCCGCTCACCACGACGATCCACGCAGTGCAGCGCCACCCGGTGTCGCGGGCCATCCTCCACCTCGACTTCCTCGCTGGCGCCTGAGTGCGCTGCCCGGGGGCGCGGCGTGCCGCTGCTCCCGGGCCCGGGCCGGCCCGGCCCGTCGCGTGACCGCCGTGCCGACCAGGTCGACGACCGGCGGTGCGCTTGGCAGCACCACCGAGGCCCGCACCTCCGGGCGCGCTGCCGCCGTGATCGCGGTCACCTGGCAGCGTAGCAGCCTCTCCCGGAGCAATGCTGCGGCGGCGATCATGGCTGGTCGGCTGGCATGTCGCGGGCCTCGATCGCCTCGAGCGACTGGTGGCGGAAATACGTCGTGTAGAGTTCGGCGTAGTGACCGCCCGCCGCCAGGAGCGACTCATGATCGCCTTGTTCGATGATCTCGCCGCGGCGCAACACGATGATGCGATCGGCGTGACGCACCGTCGAGAGTCGGTGCGCGATGACGATGGCGGTCCGCCCGGCGAGCAGCGTGTCCAGTCCCTCCTGGATCAGTGTCTCCGTGAGCGGATCGATGCTCGCAGTCGCCTCATCCATGATCAGGATGGCTGGATCCTGCAGCAAAACCCGCGACAACGCGACAAGCTGACGTTGCCCCTGTGACAGCGCTGCCCCGCGCTCGCCGACGCGCGTCTCGAGACCATCGGGCAGGCTGTCGATCCAGTCGCCACCACCTACGCTGCGCGCCACGTGCTCTACAGCTGCATCGTCGGCGCCACGGCGGCCATAGCGAATGTTCTCGCGCACCGTTCCGTCGAACAGGAATGGCGTCTGGGTCACGATGCCGAGGCGCGTACGAAACGCCTCCAGGTCGAGCGTGCGGATGTCGTGGCCGTCGATGGCCAGCTGGCCGCCCTGATATTCGTAGAAGCGCGCGATCAGCCGCGCGATGCTCGACTTGCCCGAGCCCGTGTGCCCCACGAGTGCGATCGTTTCGCCTGCCGCAATGTCCAGCGAGAACCGGCGCAGCACAGGTTCGGCCGGCTTGTAGGCAAAATCGATGTCGGTGAAGGTAATGCGCCCGCTGATGTATGGCA
>CAIQIY010000221.1 GCA_903871975.1 uncultured Chloroflexota bacterium
CGGCGTCATGCCCATCGATGCCCCGGTCGAGGTGATGGTCGCCGCCGTCAAGTGGGGGGCCTACCTCGGCGCCGAAGGGCTCGAACACGGCGTCGATGTCCAGGTCTCGTCGTGGAACCGGGTGGCATCGAATACGCTGCCGGCGATGTCGAAGGCGGGCGGCAACTACCTGTCGTCGCAGCTGATCGTGATGGAAGCCGTGCGCAACGGCTACGTCGAGGGTATCGCCCTCGATGTCAATGGCCAGCTCAGCGAGGGCTCGGGCGAGAATCTGTTCATCATCCGCGATGGCGTGATCTATACGCCGCCGGCTACCGCTGCGCTGCTGCCCGGCATCACGCGCGATGCGGTGATGACGATCGCGCGGCATCTGGGGTACGAGGTGCGCGAACAGGCGCTGCCGCGCGAGGTGCTGTATCTCGCCGACGAGATCTTCTTCACCGGGACTGCCGCCGAAGTCACGCCGGTGCGCTCGGTCGATCGGCTGACCATCGGTGCCGGCACGCGTGGGCCGATCACGACGCGCATCCAGCGGGCATTCTTCGGATTGTTCGATGGCTCGACCGAAGATCGTTGGAACTGGCTGACGCACGTCTAGTGCCGCAGTAGCCCGGAAGGAGTAGCCCTGTGACCCAGGCCAGGACCTTGTTCGAGAAGATCTGGCAGCAGCATCTGGTGCGCCCCGCGACGGCAGCGACGCCGGCGGTGCTGTACATCGACCTGCATCTGATCCACGAGGTGACATCGCCGCAGGCGTTCGCCGAGCTGCGCGCACGCGGTCTGCGGGTGCGCCGCCCGGATCGGACGCTGGCGACGATGGATCATTCGACGCCGACGACGCCACGCAACCAGCTCGGGATCATCCCGGTGCTCGATGCCCAGGCGGCGGCGCAGCTCGACCGTCTGCGCGAGCATTGTCGCGAGTTCGGCATCCAGCTGTTCGAACTCGGCAGCGAGCATCAGGGCATCGTACACGTCATCGGCCCGGAGCAGGGCCTCACGCAGCCCGGCATGACGATCGTGTGCGGCGACAGCCACACCAGCACCCACGGTGCGTTCGGCGCACTGGCCTTCGGCATCGGCACCTCCGAGGTTGGCCATGTCCTGGCGACCCAGTGCCTGCTGCAGCAGCGCCCGCGAACGATGGAAGTGCGCGTTGATGGCCGCTTGCCGCATGGCGTCACCGCCAAGGACATCATCCTCGCGATCATCGCGCGGTATGGCGTCGGTGGCGGGACCGGCCACGTGTTCGAGTACACGGGCTCGGCCATCCGTGCGCTCTCGATGGAAGAACGCATGACGATCTGCAATATGTCCATCGAGGGTGGTGCGCGCGCCGGGCTGGTGGCGCCCGATGACACCACGTTCGACTATGTCGCCGGGCGGCGGTTCGCGCCACAGGGTGCCGCCTGGGATGCGGCGCTGACGCGCTGGCGTGCGTTGCCGACCGACCCTGGTGCCACATACGACCGCGTGATCACGCTGGACGCGACGCAACTCGCGCCGATGATCACCTACGGCACCAATCCGGGCATGGGCATGGCGATCGATGCACGTGTACCGCTGCCCGATGCGCTGCCCGAGCCGGCACAGCGGCTGGCGCTCGAGAAAGCGTTGCGCTACATGGGCCTGCAGCCCGGCCAGACGCTGCTCGGTCAGCCGCTCGATGTCGCATTCCTCGGGAGCTGCACCAACTCGCGCCTGAGCGACCTGCGTGCCGCGGCGCGCGTCCTCGACGGCCGTAGCGTCGCCGCCGGCGTGCGCATGCTGGTCGTGCCCGGCTCGCAGGCGGTCAAGCGTCAGGCCGAAGCCGAAGGCCTCGACCGAATCTTCCGCGCGGCCGGCGCCGAGTGGCGCGAGGCCGGGTGCTCGGCGTGCCTCGGCATGAACGACGACAAGGTGCCGGCGGGCAAGTACGCCATCAGTTCCTCGAATCGCAACTTCGAGGGGCGCCAGGGTCCCGGCGCGCGAACCTTCCTCGCCAGCCCGATCACGGTGGCAGCCTCGGCGGTCGCCGGCGTGGTGACCGATCCGCGGCCGTATGTGTGATCCTGGCTGGCACGCTGACGAAACGAGGAGTGCATGGAGCCGATCTCCGTCATCGTGGGGCAGATTGTCGCGCTGCCCGTGCCCGATATCGATACCGACCGGATCATTCCGGCACGCTATCTGAAGGTGACCGACAAGGAAGGGCTGGCAGACGGCCTGTTCTTCGACTGGCGCTATCGCGCCGATGGCTCGCCGAACCCCGAGTTTGTGCTCAATCGCCCCGACGCCCAGGACGCGACGGTGCTGGTGGCCGGGCCAAACTTCGGCTGCGGGTCATCGCGCGAGCATGCGCCGTGGGCGCTGCAGGGCTACGGCTTTCGCGCAGTCATCAGCCCATCGTTTGCCGACATCTTTCGCAACAACAGCATCAACGTCGGCTTGCTGCCGGTGCAGGTCGATGATGCGACCTATCTGCAACTGGTGAGTCTGTTCGACGAAGATCCTGCGACGCAGGTGCGCATCGATCTGGCGGCACAGACGCTGACGCTGCCCGATGGCCGCGCGGTGGCGTTCCCGATCGATGCCTTCAGCCGCCACTGCCTGCTCAACGGGGTCGACCAGCTCGGCTTTCTGCTGAGTGGCGCCGATGCGATCGCCGCGTTCGAGGCGCAGCACCCCATCGAGCTCGATACTACGCGCTGAAGCTGTGCCGCCCGACCATGCCTTGAATGACGCGAGGAACTGACGCCGATGGATGCTACCATCATCACGCTGCCCGGCGACGGGATCGGCCCGGAGGTTGTCGCCGAGGGCGTCCGCGCGCTCGAAGCGGTGGCCACGCGCTTCGGCCACCGCTTCAACATCCGCCCGGCATTGCTCGGCGGCTGCGCGATCGACGCCACCGGCAGCCCATTACCCGACGAGACGCTGCAGCTGGCCCGTGCCGCCGACGCCGTGCTGCTCGGGGCGGTCGGCGGCCCACGCTGGGACCGCCCCGATGCCGCGGTGCGGCCGGAACAGGGCATCCTCGGCATCCGCAAGGCGCTCGGGCTGTTCGCCAACCTGCGGCCGGTCAGCGTGCACCCGCGCCTGATCGATGCTGCGCCACTCCGCCCCGAGCGCCTCGCCGGCGTCGATCTGCTGGTGGTGCGCGAACTCACCGGTGGCATCTACTTCGGCGACCGCCGCCGCGAGCAGCTGCCCGATGGTGGCGAACGCGCCGTCGATGAGTGCGTCTACACCACCGACGAGATCGTGCGCATCGTGCGCGTCGCCGGCGAGGCCGCCCGCACCCGGCGCGGTCGCGTGGTCTCGGTCGACAAGGCGAATGTCCTCGAGACATCGCGGTTGTGGCGCCGCGTGTGCACACGCGTGATGGCCGACGAGTTCCCCGAGGTGCAGCTCGAGCATATGCTGGTCGATGCCTGTGCGATGCATCTGTTGCGTCGCCCGGCGGATTTCGATGTGATCGTCACCGAGAACCTGTTCGGCGACATCCTCACCGACGAGGCGGCGATGCTGGCGGGCTCGCTCGGCATGCTGCCGTCGGCCTCGCTCGGGACGCTGCGCAGCGCGGGCGGCCGGCCGGTCGGGCTGTTCGAGCCGATCCATGGCTCGGCGCCCGATATCGCCGGTCAGGGCGTCGCAAATCCGATGGCGACGGTGTTGAGTGTGGCGATGCTGTTGCGTATGTCGCTCGGCTTGGCCGCCGAGGCGGCGGCCGTGGAGGCGGCGGTGTGGGCGACGCTCGATGCCGGC
>CAIQIY010000222.1 GCA_903871975.1 uncultured Chloroflexota bacterium
AATGTCGTTCAATCGTTTGAACCTGAGCTGATCAGGCGTATTGATATCGATCCGCGCCATTTTCGTGTTACAAGAGAAGGAATGCGACGTTCCGTCGTCGAAGGGCTGAACATTGCCGCACGCGATGAATGTTCAGGGTTGATGATTGCAGGAAAAACCGGAACAGCCGAGTTTGGTCCGGTCATCGCGATTACATCGATCGATGGACGAGAATCGCGGCTCGTTCGGCAGAGTCACTCATGGTTTGTTGGATTTGCACCGTACAACCAGCCGGAAATCCAGGTGCTGGTACTCGTCGAGGGTAGTGGAGATCTGAACGACGGATCATCGACGATTGCGGTACCGGCGGCGACCCAGATCATGCAGTCGTATTTTGGCACGAAGCCGCCGGCGCCATTGCCGCCGGGATGCCAGCAAGGCATGCCACGGCTACCGCCACGACCCGACGCGACGACGCTGTACGAGCCATTGCCAGTCCAGGAAATCAGCCCACCTGGCGAGCCATCACCCACGCCGGCGGTGCCGGTGCCACCGGCGACCCCGTGATGGAGCGGCGGGCGTGATGCGAAGCCAGGCGTGGGATCAGCAGACAGAGGAGCAGCAATCGATGCACACGCGACGACTGACGATGGCGCAGGCGCTGGTGATGTTTCTCGAGGCCCAGTGGAGTGAGCGCGACGGCGAGCGTCAGCCATTGATTGCCGGCGTGTTCGGCATTTTTGGCCACGGGAACGTCGCCGGAATCGGCCAGGCCCTGCATCAGCGGGCAGATCGCCTGCGCTACTACCAAGCGCGCAACGAGCAAGCGATGGTGCACACCGCGGTCGCATACGCGCGCATGCGGCGGCGCCTCCAGCTGTTCGCCTGCACCACATCGATTGGTCCCGGAGCGACCAACATGGTCACCGGGGCGGCATTGGCGACGATCAATCGCGTGCCGGTTCTGTTGTTGCCTGGGGATATCTTTGCGCATCGTCGTGTCGCGCCGGTCTTGCAGCAACTGGAGGACCCCCGCACGCCGGAGATCTCGGTCAACGACTGCTTTCGTCCGGTGTCGCGCTACTGGGACCGCATCATGCGCCCGGAGCAGTTGATCACGTCGTTGCCCGAGGCGATGCGTGTGCTGACTTCACCGGCCGAAACGGGAGCGGTGACGCTGGCATTGCCGCAGGACACCCAGGCCGAAGCGTTCGACTACCCGCTCAGCCTGTTCGAGCCACGTATCTGGCTGGTGCCGCGCCCACGCCCGGATCGTGAACTGGTACGACGTGCGGTGGAGCGCATCCGGGCGAGCCGTGCACCGTTGATCATCGCTGGTGGTGGCGTGCATTATAGCGGCGCCGAGGCAGCGTTGGCGCAGCTGATCGAGCAAACCGGCATTCCCCTCGGCGAGACGCAGGCAGGCAAGGGTTCGCTGCCGTTTGATGCGCCGCATCAACTCGGCGCGATCGGTGTTACGGGTACGCCGGGTGCCAATCGCGTCGCACGCGATGCTGATCTGGTGATTGCCATCGGTACGCGGCTGTCTGATTTTACGACAGCATCGAAGACCGCATTTCAACATCCCGAGGTGCAGTTCATCGGCATCAACATCACCGAGTTCGATGCGTACAAACATGCTGCACTACCGTTGGTCGGTGATGCGCGCGAAGTTCTCGAGGAACTGACGGCCCTGCTTGTCGGATATCGAACGGATG
>CAIQIY010000223.1 GCA_903871975.1 uncultured Chloroflexota bacterium
CCCACAACCGCTGGAGCGGCTGACGCACCTTCAATCCGGCGCTCTTGCGCGCTGCACGCCCCAGGCTCACGGCACGCAGCAAGACACTCGTATCGGTTACCAGGCGTTCGTCGAGCGCATCAGCATCGACAGTTGGCCATCGTGCCAAGTGAACGCTCTCGGCCGCGTCGGGATGGTGCGAGCGCACCAGATTTTGGTAGAGTTCCTCGCTGATGAACGGGATATATGGTGCAGCCAGCTTGATCACCGTCACGAGGCAGGTGTACAGCGTCGCATAGGCCGCCTGCTTGTCGGCATCAGCCTCCGAACGCCAGAATCGGCGCCGGTTACGCCGCACGTACCAGTTCGATAGTTCGTCGATGAACGACTCGATCTCGCGGGCGCCATTGGTGACATCATACGCCTCGAATGCCGCCGTCACGTCACGCACCAGCGCATTCAGCCGGGCGAGTGCCCAGCGATCGATCGGTGTGAGCGCCACCGATGCCACAGCCGTCGGCCGCCAGCCATCGAGCGCCGCATACGTCACGAAGAACGCATACGTGTTCCACAACGTCAGAATGTCCTTACGCAGCGTCTCGTTCACCAGAGCGTTCGAGAATCGCCGTGGACTTCCCGGCGGGCTGGCGGTGAACAAATACCAGCGTAACGCATCACTGCCCTGCTCGCCGATCACCTGCCAAGGATCAACGACATTGCCTTTCGACTTGCTCATCTTCTGCCCCTCACCATCGAGAATGTGGCCGAGGCAGATGACGTTGTGGAATGCCGGCCGACCGAACAGCATCGTCGACAGGGCGTGTAGCGTGTAGAACCAGCCACGTGTCTGATCGACCGCTTCGCAGATATAATCGGCCTGCTGCGCCGACTCATACAGCGCCTGGTTCTCCATCGGGTAGTGCCATTGCGCGACAGGCATCGCACCGCTGTCGAACCAGCAGTCGGCCACATCAGGGATGCGGCGCATCGTCCCATGGTCCGGATCTTCCCACGTGATCGCATCGACGTACGGCCGATGTAGATCAAGGTCGGCCAGACTGTGGCCGACGCGCTGCTCGAGCTCGGCCAGCGAGCCGATACATTCGGTATAGCCATCGTCGGCGACCCAGATCGGTAGCGGCGTACCCCAGTATCGTTCGCGCGAGATCGCCCAATCGATGTTGTTCTCCAGCCAGTTGCCGAAGCGCCCATCACGGATATGCTCGGGAACCCAGCGGATCTGCTGGTTGTTCTGCACCAGCAGATCCTTGCGTGCTGTCGTGCGGATGTACCAGCTGCGCTTGGCGTAGTAGAGCAGCGGCGTGCTGCAACGCCAACAGAACGGATAAGCGTGACGTACCCGACCGCTGCGAAACAGCAGGCCACGCTCGCGCAAATCGCGCGTGATGTCGGGATCGGCCGCCTTGAAGAACTTGCCGACGAACGGCAGATCACCGAGCTCGGCGAGCACTCGCCCCGACAAGTCGACCGAGAACAGCGTTGGCAGGCCATGCCGCCGACCGATCTCGAGATCGCCATAGGCAGGTGCGATATGCACGATACCGGTACCATCATCAAGCGAAACATAGTCATCGGCGATGACGCGGTACAGGCCCGCGGGATCGATCGTATCGCCCGGTGCTGCAGCACCGTCGTACAATCGCTCGTACCGAACACCAACCAGATCAGTGCCACGGATCCGTGTGTCGACGATGGCATCGGGGCCACATACCTGGGCCAGCAATGCCTCGGCGAGCAGCACACGCTCACCGTCGTGCTGTGCCACCACGTAAGTCGCCTCGGGCTTGACTGCCAGTGCGACATTGGCCGGCAACGTCCAGGGCGTCGTCGTCCAGGCCAGCAGTGCCACCCCGGCGAGCGGCGAGTCGGGCGCAACATCGCACACGCGGAAGCGCAACCAGACCGATGGATCATCGACATCGTCCTGGAAACCGAGATTGACCTCGTGATCCGACAGCGACGTGCCACAGCGCGGGCAATGCATCGTTACCTTGTAGTCGCGGAACAGCATGCCATCATCGTACAGGCGCCGCAGAATCCACCACAACGACTCGATGTAGTGGTTATCGTAGGTGATGTAGGCGTCTTCGCTGACCCAATACCCGATCCTTCGGGTGAATGCTCGCCAGTCCTGGATGTAATTCCAGACGCTCTCGCGGCATTGTGCGTTGAAGGCCGCGATGCCAAAGCGCTCGATATCCGGCTTGCCACTGAAACCGAGGCGCTTTTCGACCTCGATCTCGACCGGCAATCCATGTGTGTCCCAACCTTCGCGCCGCCCGATGATGCGATACCCCTGCATCGAGCGGTAGCGGCAGATGACATCCTTGAAGATGCGACTGATGGCGTGATGCAGCCCGGGACGGCCATTGGCAGTCGGCGGACCTTCGTAAAAGACGAATGGCTGCTCGCCTGCGGCAAGACTCTTCTCAACGATCTGATGTGTCGTCCAGTAGGCGAGAATGCGTTCTTCGAGCTGCGGGATGTTCGTCTTCGGGTCAACGGGTGCGAATGTCATGCCCTTCTCCGATCGGTCAACGATGGGCGGGCACACAAAAATACCCCGCCCCTGCGACAGGGACGAGGCCACATGACCCCGCGGTACCACCCTGCTTGCCGCCATCGCTGGCGACCGCTCGATGAGGTGCAACCACACCTCCGCCCGTGGTAACGGTGGGCGAACCCGGGCCCGGCTACTACGCTGTGCGGTTCGCTGGCCAGCTCAGGAGGGATGTTCCATCGGGGATCCGGGCGTGCCTCACACCATTTGCACGCTCGCTGTCCGCACCGATCCGATGTACTCGTCTCCGTCAACGCCTGTCTGGGCGCTATTGTAGCTGGTTCTGTGGTGACCGTCAATGATGGATGTCATGTTGGGATGCGTACGCCCCACCATGACACGACACACGCCGTTGCGTGCCAACCACGACCACAGGCGAGCAAGAGTCGCCGATGATACCGGCGAAGCCATCGGTTGCTCATACATGGCTGCTTGCTCGTCGTACACCCACAAGCAAACGGCTACTCCGGCGATCGATCCATCGTGTCATTGTGTCGCGCGACGATTGCATCAGCGGGCGAATGTGTGTGCCGTTGGTCGCCAGCTTGGCACCAGCTGCGGAATCATTACCGTGGGTTCGCTGGTCGGCGCCACGGTAGGCTCGCTGGTCGGCGCCACGGTAGGCTCGCTGGTCGGCGCCACGGTGGGTTCACTGGTCGGCGCCACGGTGGGTTCACTGATCGGCGCCACGGTGGGCTCGCTGGTCG
>CAIQIY010000224.1 GCA_903871975.1 uncultured Chloroflexota bacterium
ACCGCCGCGCCGACGACCACCGCCGTGCCGACGACCACCGCCGTGCCGACGACCACCGCCGCGCCGACGACCACCGCCGTGCCGACGGCGACTGTCCGGACCACCACGACCATCGTGCCGACGGCGCCATCGTCGTCCAGCATCATCAGCGAGACTGGCGAGCTCCTGGCCGGTGGCACGCTCGGTGCTTCATGGCCCACTGGCCAGGGGCGCGGCTGGAGCGTGCGCTTCGTCGACGACAGCTATCGCATCACTGCCGATCCGGGGGCCGGGATGATCTGGGGATATCGCACGCTCGATCGCGCTGATGTCACTATCAGCGTCGATGTCAGCATCGATCGCTCCGCCAATGCTGGATTGTTGTTGCGCTATGACGATAGTTCCAACTACGTTTCCTTTCTGATCGACCCAACAACTGGCGATTACCGTGTCATCGAGCGACAGAATGGTACAGCGACGGTGATTGTCGAGGGAACGAGCGCAGCAGTTCGTGGTACGACAGTGCGAGTAGTTGCGCAAATACGCGATGATGTACTGAGAATCGCTGCTGGAGAAGCGAATCTTGGTCGCTATTCGCTCAGTAATGCATCGAACAGCTCGAGATTTGGTATGGTGGTCCTGGCTCGTGAATCAACCGCCACAGCACAGTTTCGTGCCTTGCAGATTCGAGAAATCAAGTGAAGCAGCGTACATCAGCAACAATTCATTCATCTCACCAATTTGTGCGCATACTTTCCGCCATATGTGTGTCATGTCTCATTGTTGGCTGTGCTCAACTACCATCGAGTCCAGATTACCCACTTCCATCGATAACTGCAAACAATGAACAACTCTTGGCAAATAATCAACCTTTTGAGGTTCGTGGGATAAACTATGTACGATCAAGTGGTGTAGACCCAAATACATGTTGGACGCTGCAGTTTGGCGCTGATGCACGCTGTCCATGGAATCTTTCTGCTATTACTGCGGATTTTGATATTCTTCGTGCGATGGGTATCAATACCATCAGGGTATTCTTGAATTTCTATGTATTTGGCGGTTCAGTGCCAGTTGTTGATCAATCTGGAAAAAGCATTGCATTGTTGCATTTGGAGGATTTAATTCACGAAGCGAATACACGAGGGATCTATGTTATCCCTGTGTTATTAATTGAATACCCTCAGGATCAGTTTGCTGCAAATTACCATGAACGAGCATTCGAGCTGCATGTTCGCCCGATTGTGCGTAATTTTGCTGGCAATAATGGCATACTTGCATGGGACTTGTTCAACGAACCTGATATCGGCAGCCCGATCGATATTCGCTGCTGGGATTGGGACAACGCAGACCATCCAGGCTGCTTTCCACTCGCCGTAGAACGGCAGCAATTCATTGCTGCTCTGGCCGACGAAGTCGCGACGCTTGATCCGGGCCGGCTCAGAACCACCGGCCTTGCATTTGCGAAGAGTCACTTCGAACCAATCGAAGCGACGGCGCGCATCGCCGACATGGTCGACTTTTTCACCTTCCACTACTATGATGACGGTCCATACCACAGTGGACGTTACCAGGCACACTGGTATTACGGCCAGGGTTTTCCCGACGATCTTCGTCGTTCGATCGAGGAGATCCGGGCGCTCGGACTCAAGCGACCGATCGTCGTCACCGAGCTCGGTTTTCCGACCACACCACTGGATCCAGCGGCCTCGCGGGACACAGCAGCGCTGAATCGTGATCTGCATGCCGCGCGTGACGTGCTACGCGAGATCGGCGCCAGCGGCATGGTGCTCTGGTCCTTCCAGGATTCATTCGCGACACTACTCGACGATCTATACCCACCGCGGTGAGTCATGCCACCCGTCGCGACCAGTTGTGTCATCGTCGCTGGTGGGCAGAGCCGGCGCATGGGGCACGACAAGCGCCAGATCCGGCTGTGGGGGGCACAAGGGCCCACGCTGCTCGAGCACGTTGTCTTGTTGGCGCGCTCGATGTGCAGCGACTGCGTCGTCGTCTTGCCGGATCCGGAGCGCTGGCAGCATCTGAGTGCCAGGCTCGTCGCCGACGAATACCCCGGTGCCGGGCCGCTGGCCGCCCTCATCACCGGTCTGTCCCACATTGCTCGTCCGTACGCACTTGTGCTGGCAGGTGATCTGCCGACCATCCAGCCGCGGCTCGTCGCAGCACTCCAAGCCTGGCCGCGCCCATACCAGGCATTGGTGCCGACGCACGACGAGCCGGGCGCACCGGGACGCTCGGAACCGTTGCTGGCGCTCTATCACCGCGATTGTGCGGCGATCCTCAGACCGCAGCTCGCGGCCGGCGTGCGTTCCCTTCACCGCGCGCTGCATCTGCTCGACCACCAGCCCGTTCCGCCAACCTACTGGCGCCAGTACGATCCGGCGGGGCGCTCGTTTCTCAACCTGAACACTCCGGTGGACATGCACCGCATCCGTGGGATACCAATACCACTCGACAGCACACCCACGTGATCCGCAGCGACTTCCCCGGACCACCGTGCCGAGATCCGGTATAATGATGCAGGTGACCGTGCCGTATGAGGAACAGGAGCCACCGGTGCCGATCGCTGCTACTCGTCGTGCGACGCTCTTTGTCAGTTGCATCGTCGATCAGATCTACCCCGAGATCGGCCTCGCCACCGCCGAGCTGCTCGAGCGCCAGGGCGTTCGCGTCGTTGTTCCCGATGGGCTCACCTGTTGTGGGCAGATGGCCTTCAATGCCGGATTTCGTGCCGAAGCTGCCCACGTGGCCACGCGGACCCTTGAGCGGCTGCGCGATGGTGGCGACATCATCGTCCCATCGGGATCGTGTGGCGCGATGATTCGGCATCTGTACCACGAGCTGTTTGCCGGCACGCCGCAGGCCGCCCTCGCCGAGCAGGTCATGCACAACACCTACGAAATCACCGAATATCTGGTCGATGTGTTGGGCGTCAGCGATGTCGGCGCGCGCTACGCCGGCAAGATCGCCTATCACGATGCGTGCCACGGATTGCGCTTCATCGGCCTTGGCCGGCAGGCGCGCACGCTGCTCAGCCATGTCGCCGACGCCGAGATCGTTCCGCTCGCCGGCTGCGAGCAATGCTGCGGGTTCGGTGGCCTGTTCGCCCTCAAGCAGCGCGCCATCTCCGAGGCGATGCTCGCCGACAAACTCGCCGATATCGCCAGCACCACCTGTGATCTGCTCGTCACCGGTGACGCCAGCTGCATGACGCAGATCGCCGGCGGGCTGAGCCGCCGCGGCTCTCCCGTCCGCGCACGGCACATCGTCGAAGTCCTCGCCAACAGCGTCGATGCCAGGAGGGGCTGATGGCCACCCACTCGATTGCATTCCACGAACGTGTCGACCGCGCGCTCGACGATGGCTCGTTGCAGACCGCGCTGAGCCGCGCGACCGATCGGTTCGTCACCAACCGGGCCAACGCGCTCGCGCTCGTCGACGATTTCGATGACCTGCGGGCACGGGGCCGTGCCATCCGCGCCAGTGCCCTGGCGCAGCTCGACGACGTGCTGGTACGCCTCAGCGAGCGGATCGAAGCGCGCGGTGGGCAGGTGTTCTGGGCCAGCGATGGCGATGCAGCGCGGCAGTACATCGTCGAGCTGGCGCGCGCCCGCAATGTGCGCACCATCGTCAAATCCAAGTCGATGGCCTCCGAGGAGATCCACCTGAACGACGCGCTCGAGGCGGCTGCATTCACCGTCGTCGAGACCGATCTCGGCGAATACATCATCCAGTTGGCGGGCGAGACGCCATCGCACATCATCGCGCCCTGCATTCACAAGACGCGCGAAGAGATCAGCGAATTGTTCCAGCAGCACCTCGGCATGCCAGCGACCGATGACATTCCGACGATGACGCGCACGGCGCGCACGGTATTGCGGCAGCAGTTCCTGCGGGCCGACATGGGCATCAGCGGCGTCAACTTCGGCGTCGCCGACGCTGGCGCGGTCGTCGTCGTCGAGAACGAGGGCAATGCGCGGCTCACCACGACGGCACCGCGCATTCACGTGGCGGTGATGGGCATCGAGCGGGTCTGCGAGCGCCTCGAGGATCTCGGCGTGTTGCTGCAGTTGCTGGCGCGCTCGGCGACTGGGCAGAAGCTATCGGTGTACACCTCGATCCTCAGCGGTCCACGACGCGCCGACGAGCCCGATGGGCCCGATGAGTTTCACCTGATCCTGCTCGACAACGGCCGCTCGCAGATCATGGGCGGCGACTATGCCGAAGCCTTGTTGTGTATCCGATGTGGTGCATGCCTCAACGCCTGCCCGGTCTATCAGTCGATCGGCGGTCACGCCTACGGCGGTGTCTACTCGGGACCAATCGGCGCGATCCTCACGCCGCTGCTGCAGCCTGAGCTGCGCGACGTGCACAAACTGCCGCAGGCATCGAGCCTCTGCGGTGCGTGTCAATCGGCCTGCCCGGTGAAGATCGCCATTCCCGACATGCTGCTGCGCCTGCGTGCAGACGCCGTCGCTGCCGGAAAGGCCGATGCCATCGAGCGCATCGCGATGGCCGGCTGGAGCCAGGCGATGGCCAACCCCGCGCTGTATCGCGCCGGCGGCAAGCTTGCCAGCCTGGGCACGCGGCTGCTCGCCCGCGAAGGGCGCATCGGCTGGTTGCCGCCACCACTCGACCAATGGACGCGCCAGCGCGATTTTCCGCCGTTTGCCCCACGCTCATTCACCGAGTTGTGGGCAGAGCGGCAGCGACGGAGCGCGGGGGATGGCCAATGAATGACGCGCGTGAGGCGATGCTCGGTCGCATCCGCCAGGGTCTGGCCAACAATCGGGCGTTTCTCGAGCGTGAGGCGCTGGCGGCACCGCACACTCCGCCACCGTTTGTTCATCCGGCGGGCGACGACGATCTCGCTGAACGGTTTGCTGCCGAGCTGCGCAAGCTCGCCGCGCATGCCCATCTGTGTGCCGATCACGATGCAGCGCGGGCGGTGTTGTGCGATATCCTGGTCGCCGCCGAGGTGCGGCGCACGCTCAGCTGGGCATTGCCGGCGATCGAGCTGCCCGGCCTCGCCGATGATCTCATGCGCATCGGCGTCGAGCGCCACGACGTGAGCATCGCGCCGACTGCGGCCGAACGCACCGCGCACCTCCACGAGCTCGAACCGGCCACCGCATGCATCTCGGGCGTCGATGCGCTGATTGCCGAGAGCGCGACGATCGTGCTGCTGAGCGGTCGGGGGCGGCCACGGCTCGCGTCGTTGCTCGCGCCATGCTACATCGCCATCGCCCGACGTGACCAGATCGTCCGCGGGCTCGGGCAGGCGATCGCGCGGCTGCAGCAGCACGCCGCACCGGATCTGTTCGCCGACCACAGCAGTCTCACGTTCATCACCGGGCCGAGTCGCACCGCCGATATCGAGATGACGCTCGCGCTGGGCGTGCATGGGCCGCGTGATGTCCACGTGATCATCTACGGGTGATGCCGTGTGCGCCAGCGGGCAACGGTGGCGCATCGACAACCGGGCATGGCGGGATGACCAGCAGAACGGCTTGACCGTCAGCGGCGTCGCGTGCTACAGTCGGCGCACTGGCCTCAATCGACAGGGCGGCAGGTGGCCGTCTGTGCAATACATAACCGAGGTACATCAGGTGTTCTACGATCGCGTACGGCGCGTTTCGCGCCCATTCCTGTTCGCCGGCGTTCTGACTGCGCTGACCTTCGTCGGTGCGATCTGGGCGCTGAGTCGCGCCGATGCCAGTGGGTCGCTGGGAGGCGCGCTCGCGCTGGCCAGCCTCGGCATCGCGCTGGCGACCCTGGTCCGTGTCCAGCTGCCCGACGCACCACGCATCGGTGCGCGCGCCGCCGCCGCGCGGCGGCGGCACACCATCGTGAATGGCATTGCAGTGATCCTGCTGTACGGCGCCATCGTCGCCGGCATGCAGTCGGTCGCTGCCGGGGGCCTGTGGGCGTGCCAGTCCTGGCCGTGGTGCGTGCCAGCCGATGGTGCGGCCACCGTCACGCTGCTGCACCGCGGGGCGGCGGCGCTCGCCACGCTGATCGCGGCAGTCAGTGCCTGGCAGCTGTGGCGCACCCAGCAGAGCCGCCTGCTGCGCGTCGGTGCCGGCAGTGCCGTCGGGCTGATCCTCGGTGGGCATCTCCTCGGCGCCGGCATGGCACTCGGGCTGACCAGCACCGCCTGGCGCATCGGGCACCTCGCTGTCGGCATCGCCGGCTGGGGTGCGCTGGTCGTGCTCACCGCCGTGCTGACGCGCGCGCCGTATCACTGGCAGCGTTCCGACACCGACGAGCGCGGCGCCAGTGACCGGGTGCTGCTCAGTGGCCGGCCGTCGCTGCTGAAAGACTACATCAGCCTCACCAAGCCGGGCGTCATCTCGCTGCTGATCTTCACCACGATCACCAGCATGTACATCACACCCGCCGGTGTGCCCGAGCTCGGCCTGGTGCTGTGGACGGCACTGGGTGGCTGGTTGATGGCGGCGGGATCGCACGCGCTCAATTGCTACTTCGACCGCGATGTCGATGTCCAGATGGGGCGCACCAGCCGCCGGCCGATCCCCAGCGGGCGCATCCCGGCATGGCACGCCGCCGTCCTCGGCGTCGTGCTCGGCGTCATCGCCACCGCCGTGCTGCTCAGTTTCGTCAACTGGGTCGCCGCAGCCCTGGCGCTGGCCGGGCTGTTCTACTACGTGGTGATCTATACGATTGCGCTGAAACGTCACTCGACCCAGAACATCGTCATCGGCGGCGGCGCCGGCGCGTTTCCACCGCTGGTCGGCTGGGCGGCGGTCACCGGCGACGTCGCACCCGCCGCACTGCTGCTGTGGGTGATCATCTTCTACTGGACACCGCCGCACTTCTGGGCGCTGGCGCTGATACGGCAGGTCGATTATGCCCGCGCCGGCATTCCGATGCTGCCGGTCATCGTCGGTGATGCCGAGACCAAACGGCAAATTGTGCTGTATTCGATCATGATGGTCGCACTCACGTTGCTGCCGCTCGCGTTTGGCATGCTCGGCCTGAGTTACACCATCGCCGCCGCGCTCCTCGGCGCGATCTTCATCGGGTACGCCGTACGCCTGATGCATGCGACTGCGCCCCAGGCGCCGTGGGGGTTGTACAAATACTCGCTGCTCTATCTGGCGCTGCTGTTCGCCGCCATGGTCGTCGATCGGGTTGCCTTCGCCTGAACCATGCTGTTCGATCCAGACCCGATCGGCGCAACGCGTGGCCCCCATGCGCTCCGCAGCATCTTCGCCGGGTGGCGATGCTTCGGTGCTTGCTGCGCGCCGGTGTGGTGATCGCGCGCAGTGTGACGTACGCGGGGACGAATGGTGCTTGGGGTTGGCCGAGCGCGCCCATGCCCGTGCAGCGCGTGCCACGACGAGGCTACCGAGTGTCGCGGGCCGCGTCGTGGCGCTGACGGCCCGGGCGGCGAGAACGCCGCGCTGCGCCAGTTCGGCCGCCTGCCGCCGCGACGATCTCCGGCCCGTGGCTGACAGCCGGCGATGCTCCGCGCGGTGCGGAGCCGCCGGCTGGTCGCCGCATCAGCTCGCCAGCACGCCCGACATCAGCTTCAGGCCCGCCTCCATGCCGCGCCAGGGCAGCCCGGCGTGGAACGGATTGCCTGCGCCAAAGCGCCACGGCAGGTAGATGCCCAGCATCTTCTTGCCGAGACGCCAGATCGGCGATGAACCCACGCGGTAGGCGTCGCCGGGCACCACCTCGATCGGATGCTCGGCGTCACCGGTGTAGCGCAGCGGTACCTGCGCAAAGGTCGCGGTATCAAACTGCTCCATGACACACATGCTCATCGGCTCGAAATGCATCGCCGGTTCTTCATCGAGCACCGCCGCGGCGATCTGCTCGGCGGCTACGTCGGCCTGCAGGAACGCCAGAAACGCCTGTTTCACCGGGAAATCTGCCGCATCACCGACAGCATAGACACCGGGCAGCCCCACAACCTGGCGTGTCGCTTGTTCGGTCAGAATGAAACCACGATCATCGCCCGGCAGTTGCGGGAACGGCATCGCTGCCACGTACGGCGGAAACGAGATCAGCAGATCGTACGGCAGGGTCTGGCCACCATGGAAGTGCACCCGGTCG
>CAIQIY010000225.1 GCA_903871975.1 uncultured Chloroflexota bacterium
CGTCATCGCGGGCGTGGTCATCCTCGTGCTGTACAACGGGCTGATCGGCAGGAAGAATGCCGTCGACCAGGCGTACAGCAGCATCGACGTGATGCTGAAGAAACGCTACGATCTCATTCCCAACCTGGTCTCGGCGGTCCAGGCGTATCTGTCGCATGAGCGCGGCCTGCTCACCGAGCTCACCGAGCTGCGCTCGCGTGCGATGGGGGCTGCGGCATCGCCCGATGCCCGCGTCGCGGCCGAGAATCAGCTGAGTGGCGTGCTCGGCCGGGTGATGATGGTCGCCGAGTCGTACCCCGACCTGAAGGCGAGCGACAACTTCGTGCAGCTGCAGGCCAGCCTCAACGAGGTCGAAGAGCAGCTCTCGGCGGCGCGCCGCGCCTACAATGCCGCGGTGACCGACCTCAACAACGCGATCGAGATGCTCCCGACCAACATCCTCGCCGGGATGATGCAGCTGCGTCGTCGCGAGCTGTTCGCTGCCGCCGAGGTTGAGCGGGCCAACGTGAACGTCGGGCAGCTGTTCGGCAACGGCCGATGACGACGATTGAACACCTGTATGAGAGCGAGCTCGCGGCGATCTTCGCCGAGCTCGATCAGCTGCGGCGCTCGGTGTTTCAGCGCCTGCTGCTCAGCGTTGGCATCAGCCTGGTGGTCGTGGTCGTCGTCGCCGTGCTGTCGGTTGGCTGCCTCGCGGTGCCTGCGCTGATCATCGCCGGCGGCGTCGTCTGGTGGCTGAACCACAAGCCGCTGGCGGC
Source organism: uncultured Chloroflexota bacterium (assembly GCA_903871975.1). Taxonomy (GTDB): domain Bacteria; phylum Chloroflexota; class Chloroflexia; order Chloroflexales; family Roseiflexaceae; genus CAIQIY01. Next base: position 759 of record CAIQIY010000225.1, read on the forward strand.
CTATCAGGCACAGTTCAAGGAGCGCGTGGTCGGGCGGCTGGTTGGCTTCCTCGATCCCACGTGGCGCTATGATCCGCACCAGGGCATCGGCGAGGCCGAGTTCCGCGGCAGCCGGATCTGGGATACGCAGATCGATCGCTATGCCTGCGAGGATCTCATCGTCGGTGCGGTGGGCGCGACGGCGTTCCGCTGCTCCGAGGTGCATGCCGAGTACAAGACCCGTCGGACCGACAGCGAGGGCAATGACACGACCGAGTGGCATACGATCATGCGCGGCGTGTTCTTCATCGGCGACTTCAACAAGGCGTTCAGCGGGCAGACGTTCGTCAAGCCCGATGTCGCCCAGGGGATGCTCGGTGGCATCGGGCAGGCGCTGCAGGGGCTGACGGCATCGCTCAGCCATCATGGTGCCGAACTGGTGAAGCTGGAAGACCCCGAGTTCGAACGGCTGTTCGTCGTCTATGGCACCGACCAGATCGAGGCGCGGTACATTCTGTCGACCAGCCTGATGCGCCGCCTGATCGAGTTCCGGCAGGCGGTCGGCAAGGATGTCTGGCTGTCGTTCGTGGATTCGCGCATGGTGCTGGCGATCAGCCAGTCACGGGACCTGTTTGAACCACCGCCGGTCTGGCGCTCGGCGCCGATGGACCTCGAGGACGCGCGCGCGTACCTGCGGGATGTCGCGCTGGCGCGCAGTGTCATCGAGGAGCTGAACCTCAATCTGCGGATCTGGTCGAAGCAGGCGTGAGGCTGCGGAGCCGACGACGATGACGCACCGTGACGCGCTGGACGAACGTACCCGTGCCGAACTGGGCCCCGTGCTGACGGAGATCGACCAGCTGCGGCGTGCGGTGCTCGCGCGCGTGCTGGGCATCGGGATCCCGGTGATGGGCATCGCGTTGGTGCTCGGCGCACTCGCGCTGGTGCTGCTGCCGCCGGCTGCCTGCTTCATCGTCGTCGTCGGGCTGGTGCTGTGGAGCGCCGGCAGTGCGCAGGCGATCCGCTGGTACCGCCAGGAGTTCAAGCGGCGCGTGATCAGCCGGCTGATCGCGCTGCAGTATCCGGAACTGACCTATCAGCCCGAGGCCGGCATCGATCGGGCGACCTTCAGCGCCATCGGCCTGGTTCGTCGCGAGATCGACGTCTACGAGAGCGAAGACCTGCTCACCGGCATGATCGGCGCGACGGCATTTCGCTGCGCCGACGTGCATGCCCAGGCCGAGATCGAGGACGTCGACAGCGACGGTGATCGCACGACGCGCCGCCAGACGCTCTTCAAGGGATTGCTGTTCATCGGTGATTGCAACAAACGCTTCACCGGCCGATTGTATGTCGTCCCCGATGTGGCACAGGCGACATTCGGCGCGCTCGGCCAGGCAGTGCAACACGCCACCGCGGGGCTGCAGTTCCCTGGCACCGAGCTGGTCGCGCTCGAAGACCCGGCGTTCGAGCGCTGGTTTGCGGTGTACGGCACGGATCAGATCGAGGCGCGCTACCTGCTCTCGACGAGCCTGATGCAGCGCCTCAGCACGTTTCGCGAGACGATCGGCGCGGCGGTGTCGCTCGCGTTCGTCGAGCACCAGGTGGTGCTGGCGATCAACCATGACCGCGACTGGTTCGAACCGCCGCCGCTCTGGCGATTCACGCCGTTGCGCGACGATGATCTGCGCAGCTGGTTGGCGGATATCCGGCTGGCCCATCAGATCATCGACGACCTCAACCTCAACCTGCGCATCTGGTCACGGGCCTGAGCCGCCGCGCGGGCCATGCTGCCGCCAGGCCCGACGCAGCGCGCGGGCCACGGTCGCGCCGGCGCTGCGGCGCGGCTCAGGGCGCGTGGGCCTCGGCCTCGGCGCGTGCGACATCGACGCGGCTCAGCAGCAGGAAGCCGGCGATGAAGAACACCATCAACGACACGATCGCCACGCGGTAGCTGTCGGTGAACTGCAGCGCCAGCCCGAACAGCAACGGCCCGATCCAGCTGGTGCCCCGTTCGCTGAGCTCGTACAG
>CAIQIY010000226.1 GCA_903871975.1 uncultured Chloroflexota bacterium
TCGTCGTCCCCGTCGTCCTCGTCGTCCCCGTCGTCCCCGTCGTCCCCGTCGTCCTCGTCGTCCTCGTCGTCCTCGTCGTCCTCGTCGTCCTCGTCGTCCTCGTCGTCCCCGTCGTCCTCGTCGTCCTCGTCGTCCTCGTCGTCCTCGGTGGCATCAGCAGCAGCACCAGCACCAGCGTCGTTGCCACCATCAGAGCCATCAAGCGGTTCGTGTGTGATGCCAGCGTGTGCATCCGGGGCATCCGGAGCAGTATCGACAGGCGAAAGAGCGTCGTCGACGGGCGATTCGGTCGCCGTGGGCAACTCAAGGCGGCCCAGCATCGCGGCGATCGCCAGTGGCCGACCAAACACCGTAGCAATGCGTTGGGTCAACTCGTCCAGTGCATCTTCCGAGAGCTCATCGCGGTCACGCACGAGCGTCAGCAAATCAGTCAGCGGATGCTGGCCAGTGGCGAGACTGGCTGCGACATCGCCATCATCAGCGGCAACAGCATGCGACAGCTGTTCGATGTGATGCAACGCTTCAGCGATTGGCGAACTTGTGCCACGCGTATAGCGCAGCGTCTGCGCCCGACCGAGCAGCGTCTGGGCCTGGGCACGATACAGCACACGGCGTTCGTGCTCCTCGATGGTGCGCGCCAGCTGCACCACCTCGGCGAGCGTCTCGGGCATCGCATCGACCATCATGTGATGCGACCGTGCACGTGCCAGGACACGTGCAACAAGTTCGCTGATCCTGCCTTCCAGCGACTCGAGGGTTGTGAGTAACGCTCCGGCGACCAGCAATTGACCGGCGCGCAGCCCAGCCGCCGCGCTGTCGCATGCTGCTGCCGCCGCCGCGAGTTGCTCTGCAAACGCTTCTGCCTCCGCCACCAGCCGTCGCTCGTGTTCGTCCACGGTCCGTCTCCCTTCGCTTTCGCCGACACCCACCAATGGGTCACGTTCCTCGCGAGGAGTCGTCATCTTCGGTCGACGCCTGCCGGAGTCATGGCAGCCGATCTTCCGACATCATGGTTCTGCGTGTGGGGGATCACGATCACGTAATCCTGCTCTGAGTATAGAACGCCAACGGTCGTTGTCAAGCACGACACGGCACGACTCAGGGCCGATGCAGCGTCGCGGAGCGGAGCGGTACCAGCATGGTGCGTGGCCTCGCTGCGCGTGCAGGGGCAACAAACCTGGCAGCCCTGCAATGCTCACGTGCCGCTGCCGTCGACCGCTGGTGCTTCCGGCTCTAGCGTTGCATCAGCCCTGCTTGCCACGCGTGAGAGGTTGACATGCTTCGGGCATCGGCTATAATGCGCTGAGACGGGCGTTCCGACGTGCCGCCATGCGAGCGCCCCCGGCACCGTGCGGGGGCACGACCCGAGAGGAGCATGCCATGCCATCCCTGGGCATCCCGGAGCTGTTGATCATTCTGGTCATCATCGTACTGTTGTTCGGCGCCAGCCGGATCACCGGCATTGCCGCAGCGATGGGCGGCAGCATCAAGGCGTTCCGCAAGGCAGTGCGTGACGAGGACGGCGACACTGCGACCAAGGCCGACAAGCCGGATCAGAGCGACAACCGCGCCTGATCGGCCCGATCACCCGCCTGGCATGAATGGTGGGACGTCAATGGAACGACTGTGCGGCGGCGGGGCGTTGTGTGATGCCCAGTCGCCGTGTGGTGCCGTGCGCCACCCGGCGCGCGATGTACAGCGCGGGGATCATGGCCGGAGAGTTCTTCGATCGAGCACGCATCGTCGTCCGCGCGGGTGATGGGGGCGATGGTCAGGCGACCTTTCGCCGCGAGAAGCATGTGCCGCGGGGCGGCCCCGACGGCGGTGATGGTGGCCGTGGTGGTCATATCTATCTCGTAGTCGACGAGCATCTGAATACGCTGCTGCGATTCCGCGAGCGTTGGCGTTTCAGCGCCGAGCGGGGTGGCAATGGCAGCACGGCGCGGCGGCACGGTCGTGACGGCGCCGATGTCGTCATCGGTGTGCCGCCCGGCACGGTAGTGCGCACCAGCATCGATGGCACCGCCGTCGAGGTCGACCTCACGGCACCCGGTATGCGCCTGTTGGCGGCGCGGGGCGGCAAGGGCGGGCTCGGTAATGTGCACTTCACCAGTGCCCAGCA
>CAIQIY010000227.1 GCA_903871975.1 uncultured Chloroflexota bacterium
CAGCACCGGCAGCACCGGCAGCACCGGCAGCACCGGCAGCACCGGCAGCACCGGCAGCACCGGCAGCACCGGCAGCACCGGCAGCGGACCTCCGGCCCGTGAGTGCGCCGGCGCCGATCGCTGCACCGGCAGCAGTGCCAGCGACCCAGCCGGCACCAGTGCAGCAGCCGGTTCCCGTGACAGTCACGCGGTCATCACAGTAGGCAAGGAGTGGCAGTGCCATGGTGCAGATCCGCTTTCGGGCGATGGGATGCGCGATGCTGGCCGTGATCGATGCCGATGCCGCCGACACGGGTGCGCAGGCAGCGCTGGATGCGGTGCCACGCTGGTTTGCAGCCTGGGAACAGTGCCTCAGCCGGTTCCGGCCGACGAGCGAGCTGTCGCGGCTGAACCGGCGTGCCGGCACGGGATGGGTCACGCTCAGCCCGGTGCTGACGGCAGTGCTCGACGCCGCGTTGCGTGCCGCCGAGGCCAGCGCTGGCCTGGTGACGCCGACGATCCTGGCGGACCTGGAGCGTGCCGGCTACGATCGCGACTTCGCGAGCCTCTCAGCGCCGAGCCGACGCCGCACGGCGCCGACACGCCATCCCGCCGACTGGCACGCGATCCGGTTTGATGCCACACGCGGGCGCGTCGCGTTGCCCGCCGGTATGCAACTGGATCTCGGCGGCATCGCCAAGGGCTGGGCCGCCGAGCTGGCGGTTCGGCGGCTGGCCGAGCATGGCCCGGCGCTCGTCGATGCCGGCGGCGACATCGCCCTGATCGGCCCGCGTCGCGACGGCAGCGCATGGCCGGTGGCCGTGGCTGATCCGCAGCACCCGGAGGAGCACCTCGAGGTCCTGCTGCTCGACCGTGGCGCGGTGGCGACATCGGGGATCGATGTGCGACGCTGGGTGCGGGATGGCGAGCAGCGCCATCACATCATCGATCCGCGGTCGGGAAATCCGGCCGCGACCGACCTGCTGGCGGTCACGGTGATCGCCGGCGATGCGTGCGTCGCCGAGATGGCTGCCAAGGTGGCGCTGATGCTCGGCCACGACGCAGCACACGATTGGCTGGGCCGACAGCCGGCGCTCGCCGCGCTGCTGGTGCACCAGGATGGCAGCTACTCGGCCTCGCCGACCGTTGCGGCGTATTGCTGGCGGCCTGCCGCCACAGGAGCATGATCATGACTGACGACAAGGCCGCCCGCCTGGCAGCCATCCGTGCCGCCAATGCTGCCCGTGCAACGATGGCGCACGCAGCTGATGTCGATCCACGCGACGCCGCCATCGATGCGCCGCCCGCCGTCGCGCCGGCCACCCTCGCGCTGCTGCTCGCCGGTGCCGCCGCCGGCGCGCTCGTCGCGGCACTGCTGCTGCCGGCGGTGGCGCCGACAATCGGCACATCCCTGCTCGGCGACAACCCGAAAGCCTACTGGTACCTCTCGCGCAGCAGCGCCGTCGTCGCGTATGCCTTGCTGTGGCTGGCGATGGTGTTTGGCTTGCTGATCACCAGCAAGACTGCACGGATCTGGCCGGGTGGCCCGCTGGCGCTGGCACTTCACCAGCACACAAGCCTGCTCGGGCTGGCCTTTACGCTGTTCCATGCGCTGATTCTGCTCGGCGATCGCTATGCCGCGGCGTCGCTCGCGAGCCTGTTCGTGCCGCTGGGGTTCGTCAGCCATCGGCCGCTCTGGGTTGCGGTCGGGCAGGTGGCGTTCTATGCGCTGGCAGTGATCGTCATGAGTTTTTATGTCAAACAATACATTGGGCGACGAGCCTGGCGCGTCATTCATCTCGTGAGCTTCGCGGTCTTCGGCATGGCGCTCGTGCACGGCATCGGTGCCGGCAGCGACACGGCGACGCCGCTGGTGCAGGGCATCTACTGGGTCAGTGGTGCGAGCATCGTGTTCCTGACGAGCTACCGCATGCTCGTGAGCACGATCGCGCGCACCACGGATCGCCGCGCCCAACGCGCATGAGCAGATCAGCGGCAGCGCAGCGCAGCCAGCGCGATGCCCAGCGGGCGATCATCGGGCGTACCCAGATCGCTCGACGGGCGCCAGGGTGCATCGAGCGTGAGGCGCAGCTCGACATCGGGGCGCGCCGCCGGGCCGATGGGCACGCGAAGCCGCTGCCAGCGGCCCAACCGCGGGCGCGCAGGCGTCTGCCAGGTATGCTGCGCCACTCCATCGACCCACAAGGTCACGGTGCGTGGCACCGGCGGCGGAGCCCACTCGAGTTCGATCTGGCGTGCACGCGGCGGGCGCTGCAACACCAACTCAGCGCTCGACGCAGTCCAGCAGAAACGGCGGCCCTGCGGCGTCTGTTCGGGCTCATGCAGCCCACGAACCACATGGCGCGTCCCGGCGTCGTCGAACGTCAGCGCCGGCAGCCGCAGCCGTCGGCCAGTCGGTCGCGCCGCCAGCAGCGTGAAGTCACTCGACAGCGCACCCAGCTGCAGTGCGACCTGCTCGACAGCGCACATCATGCGCAACAGCGCGACATCGTGCGGTGAATCTGCACGAAAATGCCCGACGATGTTCTCGAGCACCATGTTCAACAGCGTCCCACCATAGTCGCAGCGTTCGACCACCGTGAACTGCTGTTCGAGCAACGGGATGATCTCGGCCGAGCGCACCGATTCCGACGGATCGGCATCAAGCATCTGCTGAATGGTCGGCCGAAGCACGCGCTCGCGCA
>CAIQIY010000228.1 GCA_903871975.1 uncultured Chloroflexota bacterium
ATGTCCATCTTCAACAGACCGATCTTGGCCAGCGTCGGTCCTTCATACGCAGCCATGACGGCCTGTTCGTCCTTGGTTGTGCGTTGCAATGGCACAAGCTGGTCGAGTGGTTCGCGGCTGACCACTACGCCACAGGCGTGTGTACCAACGCTGCGCATGCGCCCCTCGACGCGCCGTGCCCAGTCGATCAGCCGGCGAGCATCGGGGTTTTGCTCGTACAGCTCGCGCAGCTCGCCGACTGTCTCGATCGCCTTGTCGAGCGTTGTCCCAACGGGTTGCGTCGGAATGAGGCGTGTCACACGCTCAACATCGCTGATGGGAATCTCAAGCACGCGCCCCATGTCTTTGAGTGCCGCTCGTGCGCCGAGCGTGCCATAGGTGATGATCTGCGCCGTGTTCTCACGGCCATATTTGCTGGCAATGTAGTCGAGCACCTCGCCACGACGGCTATCGGCAAAATCAATATCGATATCCGGCATTTCCAGGCGTTCCGGGCTGAGAAAGCGCTCAAATAGCAACTTGTTTGCCATCGGATCGACATCGGTGATTTCGAGCGCATAGAGCACCAGTGATGCCCCAGCCGAACCACGAGGCACACATGGAATACCACGACCGCGCGCATATCGTACGTAATCCCATACGATCAGCATGTAATCGGGGAATCCTGTGCGATTGATGACATCGAGTTCATACGCCAAGCGCGTGATATATGTCTCCGGAGGTGCACCATTACAGCGGCGCATCAGTCCTTCTTCGCAGACAAAGCGCAGGTATGAAGCAGCATCGTGACCCGCAGGAATGGTAAACTCGGGGAGCTTGACCCGCCCAAAATCGAACGAAACCTGGCACTGGTCAGCGATTCGTCGTGTATTTTCGAGCACTGCGGTACCGTAGCGACGGAACCGCTGCCACATCTCGTCGCCCGACGCGATGTGGTAGGTCTCGTCCATCGCATAGCTTTTGCTGCAGAACTCGGCATAGCTCATGCCCATGCCCATGGCCATGATCATCTTCTGTGCCTCGAGATCCTCGCGGCGCACGAAGTGCGTGTCGCTGGTCGCCACCAACGGAATGCCAAGCTCCTTGCCGATCCGAACCAGTTCGTCGTTGATCGTCTCGAGTTCGGGGGTATTGTCGTGGAGCTGTACCTCAAGGAAGTAGCGCTCGGGCCCGAGCAGATCGCGATACCACGCCGCGGTATGCCGTGCCTGATCGCCCTGGCCATCCTGCAGGGCCTGGATGACCTCGCCAGCGATACACGACGACGTCACGATCAGGCCCTCGTGATGCTGTTCGAGGAGTTCGCGGTCGATGCGCGGCCGGGCGAAGATGCCGCGCCCCATTCCTTCGAGGTGTGCTCGGGTGGTGAGCTTGACCAGATTGCGATAGCCGGCTGCGTTCTGCGCCAGCAGCAAGAGGTGATGGTAGTTCTTCGTCCCGCGGCTCATCGCGTCGAACCGCGAGCCAGGGGCGATGTAGGCCTCGACGCCGATGATCGGCTTGATGCCAACCTTGCGCGCCGCCGCCGCAAACTCGATCGCACCATACATCACGCCATGGTTGGTGAGCGCGATGCTGTCCATTCCGAGCTCGACTGCACGCGCCACGATCGCCGAGGTGGCAGCGTAGCCATCGAGCAGGCTGTATTCGGAGTGGACGTGCAGGTGGACGAAGTCGTTCATCATCGCGCTCCCGTGTGCAGATCTCGCGAAAAACGCTTTACAGTACAGCGGCGACCAGGCAGTCGTGCATTACTCGAGGTTGGTATGGTTGGCGCGCATGAGCTCGGGCGTGACGCCGAGCCGATCACGCAACTTGAGGATCATCACCTCGAAGAGCAGGAACAGGGCACCCTCGTAGAGCGAGCCCATCGGCAGAATCGAGACGCGATCTCCCTGGTCATCGGCCATCGTCTGCGCCGGAATCGTGAGCACGAAGTCGGCATAGCCGGCGGCACGCCCCTGGGGTTGCGCGGTGAGCACCATGATGTCGGCACCGGCGTCGCGCGCGACGCCGAGCAGCGCGAGCGCCGTCGAGATCTCGCCGGGGCCGACGGTGACGATGAACAGATCCCCCGGACCGACGGGCGGGGTGGTCATGTCGCCTTCGACGGCGACATCGCGGCCCATGTGGTACAGCCGCATGGCGAAGCCCATGATCTGGAGCCGCTCGCGGCCACCACCGAAGACGACGACGCGCCGCGCCCGGGCGATGCGCGCGCACGCCTCGTCGACGGCGCTGTCGTCGAGGCGTGCAAACACTGCGCCGATTTCATCGAGCGCCGCCTGATACATCGATGCCATGGGAGACCCCTTCTTCCGCTCCAGTGCAGGCCCCTGACGGGGGGCGCCGACGGCGCGGCATGCCGGTGCCGCCGGGCTCGTGCCCGCGGGCGGGTGCGCCGTGGGCGCATTATAGCACGCCACCTCGTGGACAACCTGTGGACAAGCGGTGGAAGTGTAAGCAATATCGCCGAATGTCATCGACTCGGCGGCCGATGCGTAGAGGGCGAGCGGCCCATGGGCATCGCGTGGAATGCCTGGCGCGGGCCCGAGCGCAGCACATCGACCGACGCGCTGGCCGGTGACACCACCATGAGGCGATCGCAGCGCAACCCGATGACGGGCACACGGTGAGCGAGCGGATGCCATACGCCGCCGGCTCAGCGATCGGCGCGCATCGCCGCCTCGATCAGCGCCTCGCGCAGCGCATCAACAAACGCACGGGGCTGTGCCGGGCTGATCAGCAACGGGGGTGCATCGTGGCGCGCGATCGCCACCAGGCGTTCGCGGTGCGTTGCGCTGAGGAACACCCGCCCAAGGCCGCTGAGGATGAACGGCCCATGGTAGCCGAACACCCCCGCATTGAACGCCTGGCGCACGCCCGAGCGCGGCACATCGGCCAACGTGCTCGCCAGCGACACCGCCACGATGTGATCGAAGCGCACCACCAGTGGCCGGCGCCACCAACGGCGGCGCACGAGCACGCGGTCGGGTTCGATGACGTACGCGACCGGCTGTGCAGCATAATTGAGCAGCAGCCAGGCCCCCAGCGTCGCGGCGATCGCCAGCGACACCACGACCCCGGGCACAGCGCCGGCGCGCAGCAGCAGCCCGCTGAGCGTCAGGAACAGCGCCGGCAACAAGGTGATGCCGCCGAGCAACGCGATGCCGGTAGTAATCCGCTCGGCATAGGTATCGAGCGGCGCAGCCGCGAAGTCGGCGGCGGCTGGTGGCGATGGCGGCGTCATCGGTCGAGGTATCGATCGAGCAGCAGCGCCAGCGCCGCGCGGCGTTCCGGTGGAATGCACGCCGGGTCCGTCATGATCGCCGTCGCCAGCGCCGTATGGGCCGGGCTGGCGAAACCATCGGCGATCGCCGCCACCGTACCCCGCACAATCTCCTGTGCCAGGCGCGCATTCTCGCGCAGCACCGCCACGACCTGCTCGACCGTCACCGCGGCATGATCCGGATGCCACACATCATAATCAGTCACCATCGCCAGCGTCGCATAGGCGATCTCGGCCTCGCGCGCCAGTTTGGCCTCGGGCAGTGCGGTCATGCCGATCAGATGATGGCCACGGCGCCGATTCTCCCTGCTCTCGGCGACCGTCGAAAACTGTGGCCCTTCCATCACCACCAGGGTAGCACCGCGATGCGTGCGCGCACCGGCAGCGCGGGCGGCGGCCTCGAGCCGATCAGCCAGGCCAGCATCGAACGGTTGATCGAACGCCACGTGCGCCACGATCCCATCGCTGAAGAACGTCGCCGGACGCTGGCCCTTCGTCCGATCGAACAATTGATCCGGGATGACGACGTGCCCCGGCTTCATGCGGCGGCGCAAGCTCCCGACTGCGCTGACCGAGATCAGGTAGCGCACGCCGAGCATACGAAAGCCATAGATATTGGCACGCGAAGGCACCTCGCCTGGGTTGAGGCGATGGCCGACGCCGTGGCGTGGCAAAAACGCGACGCGCTGACCGGCGAGATCGCCGATCACATACGCATCGCTCGGTGTGCCGAACGGCGTCGTCAGCGCGACGCGCTCGACATTCGCCAGGCCATCCATCGCGTACAACCCGCTGCCACCGATCACCCCAATCATCGCTGTCGTCATCCTGTCCTCACTGTGTGTTTCGTGCGTCGCCGCCACCGCGCCCGGCAGCAGTCTCCCGGTTTGCCAGCGACCCGCCGTAGCCGATGCCGCCGACAGGCTGGCATCAGACCGTCTGGCGTCGCGCCCCGCGGCGTGGTACACTCGGGACGGTGGATCCGCCCGAGTCCCGTATCCGGTGGACCGCGAAAGGAGTCGATTCATGACCATCGATCAATACCGTGTCGGCGACATGTCGTGCCAGCACTGCGTCGCCGCCATCAGCCGCGAAGTCGGCGCCGTCACCGGCGTCGCCCGCGTCGACGTCGATCTGGCCAGCAAGTCGGTACGCATCGAACACGACGCATCGGTCACCGGTGCCAGCATCGAGGCGGCGATCCGACGCGCCGGGTTCGACGAGATCGCCGCCCTCGCCTGACGGGTTCATCGACGCTCGTAGTTTGGCGCCTCCCTGGTGATGGTGATGTCGTGGGGATGGCTCTCGATCAAGCCGGC
>CAIQIY010000229.1 GCA_903871975.1 uncultured Chloroflexota bacterium
CTGCGGGAGGCCAATTGACGCCCATGCGCCACACCACTGCGGCACGCGCCGCCACGCTGGCCGTGCTGTGCGCGGCACTCGCGCTGCTGCTCGGTGCAATCGGAGTCGGCGGCCCGCGCTCACCTGTCGAAGCGGTCCTGGCCTATCCACAGCCGACCGATACGCCGGTACCGGCGCCACCAGACCCGGCATACCCGGTTTATCTGCCATCGATGCTGAGCCCGTGAGGCGCCGCGTGGTGGGGTCTGGCCCGCGAGGTGCAATTCCTCGGCAGGTGGTGCCGAAAGAAGAAGGGAAGGTGGAAATGTCACAGCGCATGCATGCCCCAACACGCAGGCTGGTCCTCCTGGTGGTGGGCCTCGCCGCCGTTGCCACCATCGTCGGCATCGGCCGTGGCGCAGTCGGCGCCGAGGAACGTGAGCCACGCATCGTCAATGGCCAGCCCGCCGTCGACGGCCAGTTCCCCTGGCAAGTCGGGCTGTTCATCGATGCAGACCTCACTCCCGGAGGGTCCGGGTCGATCTGTGGCGGCAGCCTGATCGAGCCGAACTGGGTACTCACCGCGGCGCACTGCGTCGTCGACTCGGGCACGGTCGCAGCACCCGCACAGCTGACGGTCTTCGCCGGGGAGCTCGACCAGCTGAGCGCTGGCGATACCGGCCAACAACTCGGCGTGACGTCGGTGATCGTGCATCCGGGGTATGACGCGAGCGTGAGCGAAAACAACGACATCGCGCTCCTCGAGCTGAGTAGCGCGGCGACGCTCAACAGCGTCGTCGATACCATCGCCCTGGCCAGTGGCGGCGCACTCGAAGCCGGTGGCGTCACCGCGACCGTCTCGGGCTGGGGGACGACGTCGTCGGGCGGCTCGACATCGCCCACGCTGCTGTACGCGCCGGTCGATACCTGGACCAATGTCGATTGCAACGCGCCGTATGGAAATCAGATCACTGCCAACATGCTGTGTGCGGGCGGCGCGCCCACCAACACGACCGACTCGTGCCAGGGCGACAGCGGCGGGCCGCTGGCCGTCGAGGCGCAGACGTACGGCTGGACGCTGATCGGGGTCGTGAGCTTTGGCAATGGCTGTGCGCTCCCCAACGTGCCTGGCGTGTACGCCCGCGTGTCGCAGTACGTGACCTGGATCCAGGCCAACACGGCCGGCGCGACGTTGAGCATCACACCGAACACCGCACAGGTCGGCGGCGGCGGCGGTGGCAGCGGCGCCTACCCGGTGTACGTGCCGATCATGCGGCGTTAGCAGGCGGTGCCGGTGTCGCTTGCCTCGCCCTGTGCGAGCGGGAGACCGGCCATGGGTCGTCGGGCACCATCATCGATGGGCGAAGATCGATGCGCCCCCGCTCCCGCAGCGCATGAGCAGCGCCGGGGATGCGGGCGCGCCAGCACCCCGTACAGCGCCGGCGTGCGATCACGTGCAGCAATGCCCGATGGTGTGATTGCGCCGCAGCGATGCTCCGGCACATTCCGTGCTAGAATCGCCAGGCGGCGCGAGCGCCGTCCAGGCATCGGGCAACGGTGTCGAGGGATATGGAGGAACACGATGCTCACACAGGCGCAGATCGATCACTATCGTGAGCATGGCTACCTGCTCATCGAAGGCGTGTTTTCGCCCGCCGAGGCGGCGCGGTTTCGTCACGAGGCACACGCGCTCATCGAGCGGCTCCAGCGAGAGCATGCAGTCGATGCGACCTGGGACAGCGCCCGCGCGGTCACCATGGCCAAGACATCGCTGCTGCACTGTCACAACGTCCAGTTTCATTCGGCGCTGCTCTGCCGCCTGATGACCGACGAGCGCCTCACCGACGCGGTCGCACAGCTCATCGGCACACCCAATGTCCAGTTGCACCACAACAAGCTGTTCATCAAGCCCCCCGAGACCGGGTCGCCGTTTCCGATGCATCAGGACCAGCCCTTCTTCCCGCACGACAACGACACGATGATCGCCGCCGTGGTGCACTTCGACGATGCGCCGCTGGAGAAAGGCTGCATTCGCGTGGTGCCCGGCAGCCACCGACGCGGCCCGATTCCCCATGTCGCCGACGGCGGCTGGCATCTGCCCTTCGACCAGTACCCGCTGGAGTCGGCGGTCGCCTGCCCCGCCAGCGCCGGCGATGTGCTGCTGTTCAGCTACCTCACCGTTCACGGCTCGGGCGTCAACACCAGCGACGAGGCACGCACGACGCTGCTCGTTCAGATGCGCGACCCCGAGGACCGGCCGACGACCAATGTTCACCTGTCGCGTGGCCAGGGCATGATGCTGCGCGGCATCGATCCCACCGCATCGGCCGGTTCATCGGTGGAGTGGCAGCTGTCGACGCCACGCGCGGCAGGCGGTGCAGCGCCGGCGATGGGTGGCATGGGTGGCCCGATGATGATGGGGATGGGCGCCGCAGGCTCGTGACTCATGCGCGCGGGATTGCCGCCGGGCGGGTCAGCGTCCGGCGGTGAACCATGCAGCACGGATCATGTGGCGGGTGCGCCGAGATACCTGGCGAGCCACTCAAGCTGTCGGCGATGACGATCGGCGATGTGGTCACGCTCGCCGAAGCCATGTGGTTCGCGCGGATAGATCACGGCACACACCGGCACATGGTGATCGCGCAGCGCGCGATACAACTCGTACGCCTGGCCGACCGGCACGATGGTATCCTCGGCGCCATGGATGATCAGCGTCGGCGTCGTGATGCGCGCCGCATACGAGATGGGTGAGCGTTCATCGTAGATCGCGCCGATTGCATACGGATCACCGCGCAACCCCAACCGGTCCCAACTGCCGATCGATGCCGTTCCATGAAACGAGCGCCAGTTGGTGATGCCGGCGCCCACGATCGCCGCGGCGAACCGGTCGGTCTGGCTGATCGCCCACGCCGCCATGTAGCCGCCGTAGCTCCAGCCGCCGATCGCCAGCCGCGCGGGATCAGCGATGCCGGCAGACACCAGCGCGTCGATGCCACTGCGCACATCATGCCAGTCACCGCCACCGAAGTCGCCGATGGCCGCCTCGGTGAATGCCACCCCACGATTGGTGCTGCCACGCGGGTTCGGCAGCAGCACGGCATAGCCCTGAGCCGCCAGCAACTGCGCCACCTCGCGGCCCGCACCGGTGAAGCCGGCGCGGTGGAGCCACGCGGGCCCGCCATGCACCCACGTCACCAGCGGCAGCTGGCGCGGCTCCGACACACCCGGCGGCGTGACGAGCCAGCCATCGATCGTCGTGCCATCATCGCTCGGCCAGCTGACGGCGCGCGTCGCCGCCAACGGGATGCCGGCGCAGGACGGCTGGAGTGCACTGAGTTGCCGCCAGCCGGGTGCGGCACCACCCACCGGCATCGGCTGGCCAACCTCGGGCGCAGGTGGATGCCAGCACCATGCCTCGCAGGCCTGCGTCGGGCTGCTGCGCAGCACGGCGATGCCCCCATCGGGCAGCACATGGTGTGATGTATGCGACTCCTCCCAGGCTTCGACGCCATGGTAGTGCACGCACAGCGCAGCACTCGCGAGGTCCAGGCTGGCGTAGCTGGCGGCAGCATGGTGGTAGCCGAGCAGCTGCACCTGCCGGCCATCAGCCGACCAGCCGCACCACCAGACGCTCATGTCATCGCCGGTGGCGAGCACCTGCCGCGTGCCACCCGATCGATCGAGCAACACGACGGCGCCGGCATTGGGGCCGCGGTCGCTCCAGATGGCACTCAGCCACAGCACCGCGCGCCCATCGGGCGCCACACGCGGGCAGCCGTACTGCCGGCCAGCCCACGCCTCGAGCACCACCGGCGGCTGATCAACGGCGAACCAGACCGGCTCGGCGCCGAACCAGGCCCACTCGAACGGCTCGGCCGACGCGATGGCGACGAAGCTGCCGTCGGGCGCCGGCGCGAACTCCCAGACATGCCAGTCGGCCGGCGAGTGGCACGTGAGCGAACCACCGCGCCGATCGATGCTCCAGATCCGGCTGCGCTGCGGACGCGCTTCGAGCACGACCGGATCCTGCTCCGGCGCGGCGACCTGGTCGACCATCAGGAATGCCAGGCGTTCGCCCGATGGCAACCAGCACAG
>CAIQIY010000230.1 GCA_903871975.1 uncultured Chloroflexota bacterium
AGATCGGCGATGAGGTCGTCGACGAAGCTGGCCAGCGGCAGGTGATCGACGCGGGCGCGATGCTGCTCGAAGCACTGCCACGCACGCACGACGCGGCGGCGTTGCTCGTCGTCGAGGCTGGCCGGCAGCGCACGGCAGCCATCGCGCCACGGCCGCCGCGTGCCGTCGCTGTCGTGGCGCAGGTGGTAGCGGGTGGCCTCGCTCAGGCCAAACACCGTGGCGTAGAACCAGCCCGCCAGCGCGTGATCATCGGCCGGCAACGCCAGCGCGCGCAGCAGCGCCAGCAGCTCGCGTACCTCGGGTCGGTCGTACAGGCCATCGCCGGCGTGCGTGACGAACGGGATGCCGGCACGCTCGAAGGTGGCTTCGTAGACGCGCAGATGCGCTGCGGTATGCGCCAGCAAGGCGACATCGTGCCAGCAGATGCCGTTCGCGTCGCGCCGGATCGTGCCGCGCTCGACGAGCTGCCACAGCTGCGCAGCCAGCGCCTCGGCGACCAGCACGGCGGCCGGCGTGCCGGCGGGATGCGCGATGAACGCCACCGGCGGCCCGACGAACGGCACGTCGGGGTTGGTTCGGGAGGCCGTGAGCAGCGGGCGCGGCGAATCGTCGGGGCAGATGTGCTGGATGGCCTCGAGCAGTGCAGCATGCGTGCGGCGGTTGGTGGTGAGCTGCAGGCGCTGTGCGCCGTGCAATGCATCGAGGATGCCCGGATCGGCACCGCGGAACCCATAGATCGCCTGGCGCGGGTCGCCGACCCTGAAGCGCGATCCGGGAGCGGTGAGTGCCTCGATGATGGCGTGCTGTCGCGCGTTGGTGTCCTGGTACTCGTCGACCAGGATCGCGTCGATCCTGGCGTGCCAGGCGGAGCGCACCGATGCATGGTCGCGCAGCAGCCGGGCAGCATGGCGCTCGAGGCCATCGAAGTCGAGCGCCTGATCCGCACGCAACGCCGTGTCCCAGCGTTCGAGCACCTGCCGGGCCAGGCGCATCACGGCGGTCTGCGCCGCTGCTGCGCGCGCGGCATCGACCGGCTGATCGGCGTCGGACGCGTCGGCCGTGAGCCATTCGCCGATCGTCTCATCGAAGGCGGTGCGCAACGTCGCGACGACGTCGCTCAGGTTCCTGGGGCCGAACTGGCCCTTGATCCGGGCGCGTGCCTGGCGCAGCGCCGCCAGCGCATCGGCCAGACGCGCCTGCCCGAGCGCCAGCTCGGCGTCGCGCCAGTGCCGTTCACACGCGCTGATGCGCTGGGCGAACGTCTCGCCGCCGCCGCGCCAGTGCGATGGCCCGGCCTCGAACAGCGCATGGAACGCACCGAGGCCATCCATCTCGGCGCGCATGAACCGCGCCAACGCCGTCGTCGGGTCGGTCGTGCAGCGCAGCGCATCGTCGACATCGCCGGCACGGGCGAGGATGTCATCGATGAGCGTACGAATGATGGAGGGCTCGCACACCGCAAACAGATTCGGTCGCTCGGCGTGCAGATCAGCGGCAGCCTCGGCGGCAGCCTCGGCGGCAGCCTCGGCGAGCAGCGCATCGGCCATCTGGCGGCGACGTTGCGCCGCCGCGCGTTCGTCGAGGATGCGAAACCCCGGATCGATGCCGGATTCGCCGGGATGCGCGCGTACGATGGCCGCACACAGGCTATGGATCGTACCGATGATCATCGGTTCGAGGTCCGGCATCGGCTGTGCCGCCGCGATGCGTTGCCGCAGGCGGCTGCGCACCTCGCGCGCTGCCTGGTTGGTGAACGTCACGACGACGATGCGTTCGGGTGGCAGCCCATGCTGCAGCATCAGCCGCGCACAACGCTCGACCAGCGTATGGGTCTTGCCGGTGCCGGCACCCGCGATCAATTCCACGTCACCAGCGGCTGTGATCGCGCGCTGCTGTTCGCTGTCCTGATCCATCACCACCCCGCGAACGAACCGAGCCGGCGTCGGGCATGCAAGACACACGCGCCGCGCCGGCGAGCGCGCCACCGGTCGCCATGAGCCATCAGAACCTCCCGGGCGTGAAGCGCCAACACCAGGCGCGTGCCGGGCACCACGCCGGGCAGCCTGCGGCCGGCGGTTCGGCGGGGAATGCGCCCGCGCGGATGCCGGCGGTGATCTCGGCCACATGCTGCTGCGCGGTCGCCAGCGCCGTGTCGAGCGTATGCCCCTGTTTCGCCAGCCAGCGGAGCTCGCCATCGCTCATCGATCGGTAGGCGGCGTTGTGTACCGGGCGATCGAAGATCTGGCGTGCCGCGAGCGCATACAGCGGCAGCTGCAGCTGATGCCGATTGCGTGCAGGATCGTGGATGACCTGGGGCACACTGCTCTTGAAGTCGATCACGCGCAACCCGCCGCCGGCGTGCTGTTCCACGCGGTCGATCGCACCACGCAGCCAGATCGCCGTGCCATCGCCCCAGTGCACCTGCTCCCGAAAACCAACCTCGACTGCCAACACCGACCACTCGCCGGCTTCGCTTTCGAGCCGGGCGAGCAGCTGCTCGAGCGCGCGCGTGACATGGAAGGCATGCCAATGCCACACCGCCGCCGGCAGGGGGGTACGCGCCCGATAGACCGCGAGCACGCGCTGCGCCGCGCCGGCGAGCTGCTGCTGTGGCGACGTCGCCAGCTCGATGGCCGCCTGGGCAGCGTCGCTGAGGATGTCGTGCATCAGTCGGCCACGCTCGCGGTGTGAATCATCGGCCGCCGAGTCTGCCAGCGCGAGCACGCTGGCGGCGAAAAACAGCTGCGGGCAGCTGCCGTAGCGTTCGAGGCGCGACGCCGACCAGACATGGTGTGGGCCGTAGCGCGCGGTGAGCAGCGGTGCCAGCGCAGCGGCATCGCCGTTGAGCGGATCCATGGCGCGCTGTCGTGCTGCGAGCGTTGCATGGCCGATGGCGATCGCAGCGTGGCGGAGGCGATGGCGGCTGTCATCGGGTGGTGTGGCGCCCTGTCGCGCCGCCTCGGCGTGCAGCTCGGCCAGCGAGGCAGCATGCGCCAGCGGCGGCGGCCCACAGCACACCGGCTCCAGGCCGCTGGCCGCGACCAGGGCGTCCCACGCATGGGCCGGCGGGCACGCACTGCCATCATCGGCGCGCTGGGGCCGGGTCACGATCAGCCGCTGGTCGGCGCGCGTGAACGCCTGCAACCATTCGCTCAGGGAATCGCCGGGAGCCGGCACATCGAGCCCAAGGCGCTGTCGCAGCGCTGTCCCGAGCAACGGATTGGCCTGCGGAGCGTCCGACACCAGCCCTTCGGCCACACCGATGACGGCGACGAGCCGCCAGCGCGCCCCACGCACCCCGGCGAGCGGCGCCACACACACCGCATCGGCCGGCTGGTCGCCGGTGATGGGGGCCGCGGCGGTCGCACGCACCAGCTCGGCGAACTGATCATACGACAGCGGCGGCATGTCGCCCGGGCCCGTCATCGATCGCAGCGTGGCCACGATACGGCACCAGGCCTGGTGAGCACCACCCGGACGCCACGCCCACGCCTGGAGCTGCCCATCGAGCCACGCGAGCCACCCCACCAACGGCCGCGGCGTCGCCGTCGGCACCACCTGCTCGCGGTGCTGGCGCATGCGTTCGCGCAGGGCCAGCATCGCCGCATCCTCGCCGGGCGCGTGGCGCACGCCGACTGCCGCCGCGAGCTGCTCGCGCTCCTCGGGGCTGAACGGCGTGGTGAAGAATGGCGAGGCCAGCCAGCTGCGCAGCGCCGCATCGCCGGGCGTGGCGCGTGCCACGTCGAGCATCAGGAGCACCGCGCTGATCGCCGGCAGCCGATCGGCCGCCAGACCGGTCGTGAACGCGAGCGGAACCCCCATCTCGCGGGCGATGTCCTCGAGCCACGGCCGATACCCCGCGATGTCGGTGACGACGATCGCGCACTCGGCTGCACGCCAGCGATGGCAGGTTCGCAGCCACGCGATCTCGCGCAGCACCTCGCGCACCTCGGCGGCCCGGGTCTCCAACTGCCACAGGGCACATGGCGCGCCGGCATCGGTGAGCGGCTGCGGCGAGGCGCGCGTGGTTTCGTGCGGCGGTATGGGCTCGAAGAGCGTCCGCTCGATGCGGTCGAGCAGCGGTGCCAACCGACTGTCGCGCAGCTCCTGGTACGTCGCGTCGCGGCATGTTGCGCCGAGGCGCTCACGCGTCGTGGCGAACCGGCCGTGCGCCACGCGCTGCGGCATCGTCGCGGTCGTCGCCGACCATGGCACGGTGACGAATACCTCGGCGCGCTCGGCGAGCCGCGCGAGGAGGGCGCGCTGCGCCGGGAGGAACGAATCGAATCCATCGACGGCGATGGTCGCCCAGGGGATGCGACACGCTGGATCGTGCAGTGCCTGGATGGCGCGCCACAGCAGGCCGGCACGGTCTTCGAGCCCGGCTTGCTCCAATCGGTGCTGGTAGTGCCGGTAGATCATCGCCAGTTCGGCCGTCAGCGGGTCGTCGGCCACCACCTGCACCGCATCGGGCGTGACCAGGCCGTGCTTCAGGTCGGCGATCGCGGCGTCCACGAGGTCGATGACGCCGCGCGTCGGGGACAGCGATGACGTTCGGCCTTGGGCGAGCTGCTCGCGCGCACAGGCGATCATCGCCTGGGCGATGAGCTGCCGTACCAGCGGCCGCCGAGCCAGACGGTACGGCCGGCCGCCGGCGGCGATGAGCGCCTGGCAGACCTCGGCGAAGTCGGCGATGGTGATACCGATGCTCGCCTGTTGCTGTAGCCGCCGGCGCAGATGGCTGCGCAGCAGCCGGTTCGGGGCGATGAGCGCCGCCTCGGGCACCTGCTGCACCCGCCACGCAGGCCGGAGTCGCTCCAGCAGCCACGCGATGCATGCCTGGCTCTTGCCGCCGGCGGCGGGCGCCGCCATGATCGTCATGCCCATCGCGCTCCTCGCTGATTGCGCAGTTGCCCCCCGACGACCGACACCGCCATAGTAGCACAGAGCAGGGTGGTCTGCAGATGGCGCATTCCATCACCCCGCTCCTGTGGCGCGGCAGCGGGCCCGGGGCGAGGGTGCTCCGCCGCACCGGCGAGCCCTGTGGGGTAGAATGCGATCGAACGCAGGCAGCGCCATCACGGACAAGGACCCACGCGATGGCGCGTGGTGATCGCGGGGCGCGCGTTCCGGGCTGGCGGTGATCAGACGCGGCGACGAGGAGACCAACGCATGACGAGGACTGATGAATGGGTCCTGAGCGATATGCGCGATGCTGGCGAGCGCGAGTGGCGTGCATTCAGCGACCGGGTGATGGGCGGCATCTCACGCGAGCACGTCAGTGTTGCGCAGATCGACGGCCTGCGCTGCCTGCGGCTGCAGGGCGAGGTTCGCCTCGAGCACAACGGCGGCTTCATCCAGATTGCCCGTGCACTCCAGGGTACCGGCGGCACGCCGCTCGACGTCAGCCCGTACGCTGGCGTGCGGCTGCTGGTGTGGGCACACGAGGAGCAGGAATATCTGGTGCATCTGCGCACACGGGATACGACCAGGCCGTGGCAATACTATCGCGCAGCGTTCAGCGCCGGCCCGACATGGCGCACGATCACCCTGCCGTTCGATGGGTTCCATCCCGAGCAGCTGCGGCAGCCACTGGATCGCCGCACGCTCACCAGTCTCGGCATCGTGGCGTACGGCCGGCGGTTCCACGCCGACATTGCCGTGGCGCGCGTCGCGCTGTATCGCTGAATGCGGCGCCGCGGCGCGAGCGGGTCACCCGCTCACGATGCAGCCAGGTCGGCATCACCCGGCGCATAGGGCACGATTGCGCGCAACCGCCCGGTCGTCGTCAGCGAGCGGCGTAGTGCGCACTGCTCGAGCGCCGCGACGACATCGAGCGCTGACGGGGGGTGTTGCGCCACCTGGCCCCAGCGCTCGCGCGTGACCCGCGCCGAGATCAGGTACTCGTCCTGGATGCTGCCAGTCGCCCGCTGCGGGCGCTGCGAGAAGCCCGAGATCACGACCTGTTGCGCCAGCGGCAGCGCGGCGAACGTCTCGCCGATGATGCGGAAGAGCACCGCGTGGATGTGCCTGACGTAGAGCTGCTGGATGTCGGTCGCCGATTGGGCCCGCATCGCGACGGCATCGCCCCGTGGCGCCACCATCGCGCGCTGTCGCGGCATGTCTTCGATCTCGGGGAGATCGACATCGAGAAACACCAGCTGGCCACCGCGGTCGATCTCGCTGGCGATGAGTGTCTCGCGCGGCCACTCGATCGCCTGCAGCGCCTGCGCGAGTGCGTCGTCCATCGCCTCGATGTCGTGGTAGATGTCGTGGGTGATCAGCCGCTCACGCCGGGACTCCGCCAGTTCGAAGCTCTGCCGCGCACGATCCCAGTCGATCAGCTGGCTCTCGTACGCCGACTGGGCTGTGGCGTCGGCTGCGGCGCGGCGCTCGGCCTCGCCGGGTAGCCAGCCGAGCAGGCAGCCGGCTCGGCTGGGGCTCGGCGGTTGTGGCGGGGGCTCGGCGAAGCCGCGTGGCGTGTATTCCGGGCGCTGGGTTGGCGGTGGCGTGGCGTGATGCACATCGCCCAACGCCGTGATCGCGGCATTGATCGCATCACACCGCTGCTGCACGAGCTCGCGGATCGCGTCGGCATGCTGCGCACGCGCCACGCGGATCGCCGCCGCCGACAGCGGCTGCCCGGCGCTGTCCTGAAACACCGGCGCGCCATCGTCGCCGATGCTGATGTGCGACGCCGCCTGGTGGCCGCCGCCCGTCGCGCGGGCGTTCCGCGACCCGCCGCCACCGAGCCGTCGCTGGTACGACAGGCCGGTCCCCGGAATGCCGACGCTCGCTGATGCACCGCGACTGCCGAAGGTGACCGATGCGCCACGACCACCGACGCTGAGGCTGGCGCCGCGCAGGCCCAGGTTCAGGCGCACCCCGGGGGCGAGGCGAATCGATTTGCGAAATCGTAGTCCCATGGGCGTGCCCTCTGATGACGCTGGACACGGTGGATCGTGCGATACGGGCACCTGCGGGCGCCAATGCGGTCGCTTCGATGCGTATCCATCCTACACCCAATGATGTGTGCTGGCAAATGGCAGGGATTCGGTCATCAGGGCAGCTTCACAATTCCTGAACATTGCCCCACTACGATGCGCTGGACCGGCCGGCGGGCTGTGCTGGCCCGGGCAACGACAGGAGTCATGGATGGGAGATCGTACGCGCGCGCTGAGCGAAAACCAGCGCAATTGGCTGATCGATCTGGCGGCGCTGATCGTGCTGGTGGTCGTGTACGCGCCGCGCGGCACGGGCACACCGCTCCACGAGTGGATCAGCGTCGTGCTGTCTGGCGTGATCGTGGTGCACCTCGTCGTGCACTGGCGCTGGATCATCGATGTCGCGCGGCGCATGTTCGGCCGCTTGCATGCCGACGTGCGCATCAATCTGGGGCTGAACGCGGCGTTGTTCGTCGTGATGGTCGTCGCGATCGCGTCGGGCGTGCTGATCTCCGAGGCTGCGCTGCCCATGATCGGCATCGTGCCACCACACAGCCGCACGTGGCGTGGCGTGCACGAGGTGTCGGCGAACCTGGCGTTGATCATCGTGGCGTTGCATCTCGGCTTGCATCTGCGATGGGTCATGCAGGTGGCGCGGCGCTGGATCGCGCCACACAACGCAACACCAGGCGATCCGGGGGGCGCACAATGATCACGACGATGACGCGAACCCTGGCGGTGCTCGGCGCGATGCTGCTGGTCGCGCTGCTGGCATGGGCAGTCATCCAGGCGCTGCCTGGCGCCGACGGCGCTGGCACGGAGCGCGATGCGCTGGCGCGGAGCTTCGAGCCCGAGCACGACACCACGCGGCCGCGGCGCCCAGCGGGCGCGTTCGAGCGCCACGAAGCCACCGGTGGTGCACTCGGCGCCGAGCTCGCGAA
>CAIQIY010000231.1 GCA_903871975.1 uncultured Chloroflexota bacterium
CGAGCACACCATCGCCATCGCGGTCCCAGATATCGAAGGCGACGTCGAGCGTCTGTGCCGCGTGTGGCCACACCTCGCGCAGAAACGCATCATCACCCGACAGGCGCCATTCGCGATACAGCCGTACCAGCGTGCCGAGCTGGCCATCGGCCGCCGGCACGTGGTCGTGGCCATCCATGCCGAACGGCTGATAGCTGCGAAAGTGCATCTTGCCGGCCGGCGTCGTCTCGACGAGATACTCCAGCCGCCGCATCGAGCGTTCGAGTGCCGGGAACAGGTATGCCACCGTCTGGCTGTAATTCAGCACATGGGTGCAATTCCCCTCGCAGCACCCCTCGTCGTCGAAGCACCCTTCCCAGGCCATCAGGGTGCCATCCTCGAGGCGAAAGCAACTCGGGCTGCGCAGCGCAGTGAGCGTCGCGCCGATCGCTTCGATGATCTCGGCCGGCACCGTCGAGCCGTAGAGCGCATCGCGGAAGGCGCGGCTGGCGCGCTCGAGGCGGGGCAGCTGGTCGATGGCATAGCGCGCCGCAGCCCAGGCATCGGCGAAGCGCAGCGAGTAGTAGGTGCGCATCAGCGGCAGGCCACCGGCCTCGGCGGGCGCGACGCGCGCGCCGCGATCACGCACCTCGTGGTACATGCGTTCGCTCCACGAGCGCGGGCGCCAGGGCACGTGCCAGCTCAGGATGAAGGTGAAGGTCGCCGTCGCGCCGGGCGCCAACGTCTGCGCGATCGCCATCGACCCGATGCGGTCGGCGAACTCGGCCGGCGCATCGGTCTCGACATAGCGCGGCTCGGCGTCGAGCCGCCCATCATCGCAGAAGTCATCCCAGAACTCCTGCAGCCCATCCCACCAGCCACCGTTGAGCCAGCGGCGCTTGTACGACACCCCGCCGTCGGGAGTGGTGAGGCTCATCGTGCGGTAGCACCGGTGATCCGGCGTGAGGGTGCGCGGCTCGAACCACAACCCACGCAGCGTGCCGTCGTCGCGGTAGCGATTGCGCACGCCGTCGGCCATGCGGATGGCGCGCCAGGTGTGCTGCTCGAACGCCTCGAGCGCGGTGAGGTTGGCCAGCGAGCCGACCAGCGCGACATCGGCGGGTTGGGTGCCGTGGTGGTGCACGTGATAGCGCAGCACGGCCACCGGCAGGCCGGAGTCGTCGGCATCGAGCGGCACGAACGGCGTGAAGGCCTCGAGCGTGATCGACAGCGGCAGCGCCGGATCAGCGAGCTCGACGGTCGCGAAGGGATATTCGCCCTTGAGGCGTGCCGTAGCACAGCGCGGCAAGCCGCCGACCTCGTGGTCGACGAAGCCGTGCGAGCGGGTGTAGGGTGGCGGAATCGGCCCTTCGAGCACGCGTGCGACCGGTTCGGCGCCATGGCTGGCGTAGCGCAGCGCGAAGAACGTATTCGGCAGCGCGTTGCCCTTGCCGGCTGTGCCGAAGATCTCCCAGTCGCGCAGCTCACCACGTGCGCCCAGCGAGACATTGCCGGTGCCGATGCCACCGAGCAGGAACGCGGCGGCGGCGCATGTGCCATCGAACCAGCGCGGCAGCGTGATCGGCCCATCAGTCAGCGCAGTCATCGACATCCTCCCGATTGACATCAGGGCCACGACACCAGGCCGCACGCGAAGCGCGGCTGCTGCCGTTCGAGCAACGGGATGCCCGGCAGCAGCGCGACCAGATCGCCCGACGGATCGACGATCGACCCCTGGCCGCCATGATACAACGCCTGGCCATCGAAGCCAACCATGTTGACCGCTGCGAGGGCGCGGTGGTCTTCGATGCACTCGCGCGCGCCATCACCGGGATCGCATGCGGCTCGCAACGCCGCCAGGTAGCGCGCCATGCCGTCGGGGGCGGCGAGTTCGGCGGCATCGAGGCGTTCACCGCGCGTGCCACCGGCGCCGGTGGGCAGCAGCATCAGCTCGACGCCATCACGGCGCAGCAATGCGCGCCGCTCGCGCACGCCGAGGTCGGCACAGATCACCAGCGCGCAGCGCACGCCGGCGACCTCGAATGGCACGAAGTGTGCCTGACCCGGCGGCACGTGCCCGATCTCCTCGGTGTCGTCGAAGAACAGCGGCACGGCCGGATCGAGCGGCGCCTCACGGGGCGTCACGCGGTGTTTGCGCTGAACGACCATCCGGCCATCGGGGTAGGCCACGTACTGCGCGAGGTGGCGCCGCGGGCCGGCAGCCTCGACGAAGCCGGCGCTGAGCACCAGCCGATGACGCGCCGCGAGCTCGGCGAGCGCATGCCAGATCGGCCCGGCGCCGGCAGGCTCGGCGCATTGCAGCACCGCCGGATAGCCGCCGTAGCCGGTCGCACTCAGCTCCGGCGTCAGCAACAGCGCACAACCATTGGCCGCGGCGCGCGCCGCAAGCATCGCGATCTGCGCCAGATTCCCGGCGACATCGCCGGGGCGCGAGGCGGTCGAACCAATGCCGATCATCAGGCTACGCACCGCCGGACCTCCGTTCATACGATGCCGTGCGCTGCGAGTGCCGCCAGCGCCAGCGCCGCCTCGGTGTGGGTACACCATTCGTCCATCGCCAAGGCCATCTGCAGCGGCGCGATGCTGCCGGCCGCGCCGACCCGCGCCAACGCGCGCGCGACGGCCGCCTTGACCGGATAGTCCTCGTCGACATCGCGCAACCGGTCGTGCAACAGCTCGCGCAGCACGTCGTCGCACTGGCCGATGGCCGCGATGGCAAAGGCCAATGCCTGCCGCACGCGGCCACGACACGCCCACGCAGCACGCGTCGCGTCGTCGGTGTCGGCGGGAAACACCGCGGTGAGCGGGCCGATCATCTCGGCATTGCGCGTGTCGCCGACGTGCTCGACGAACCGCACGCTGGCGCGCGCGTAGTCGGGGCGGGCCAGCTCGCGGCGCCACATCGCCAGGACCGTCGGCAGCCAGGCTGGGTCGGCGAGCGCTTCGATGGCGACGGCTGCGGTGTAGCGCACCTCCCAGTCGGGGTGCTGTGCGGCATCGGGAATGCTGGCGGGATCGCACAGCACGCGCTCCATCATGGCGACATCGGGCATCGCTCACCCTCCTGACGTTGCAGCATCGGCGGGCAACAGCGCATACGGCCAGCGATGAAGCGCGTGGTCGGTCTGGACCATCAGCACGCCGTCGGCGAAGCTGGCGGCACGAATCTGCTCGTTGGCGACGGGCAGGCACAGCGCGAAGCCACCGCACAGCCCCAGCGTGCCATCGCCACCGCCCTCGTAGTGGCTCAGCGGCACGTCACTGCGCAGCACCAGTTCGAACACCGCATCGACGGCGAGCCAGTCGGGCAGCGGGACATCGGGCGGCAGCAACGCCAGCGACGATGCCCACGGTGCGAGATCGACCGGCCGGCCATCGAGCAGCAGCCGCGGGCGTGCCAGGCCGAGCGGCAGCCGGAGCCAGGCGGCGCCAGCCGGCCGCCGCAGCGTCGCGCGATACCACCAGGTGCGTGCCAACGGCAGATCGCGTTCGAGATGCGGCGGCAGTTGCCCGTCGAGTCGCAGCGGGCTGGCGCGCAGCAGCCGGCACGCGTGGGCATCATCCAGCGCGCCGGCAGGGTCTGCAATCGCCTGCAACGCCGTCAGCCGATGCGCGACCCGGGTCGGCTCGGCGAGTGCCACGAACAGCCAGCGCACCTGCCGACCGCGCTGCACGACATCGGCCACGACGGACCGGCCGTCCGGGCGTGTCGGAAAGCCGGCGACCGCTTCGCAGCGAAACGTGGCCGCGTGCAGCACTTCGACCAGCTGCAGCGCGATTCCTTCGGGTGTGACGATCCGCACACCGCAGTCGGTCGGCGTCAGCTCGGGGCGCACCACAAAGCGCGCCATCACATCGTGCTCGTGCGCGGCCTCGATCAGGTCCTCGATCACGATGAAGCGCTCGCCGAGCAGCAGCGTGCGCCGTTCGACGCGGCGCACGTCCGGCACGCTCTCGCGGTAGAACGGGGCAACATCGCAGTGCAGCAACGCCGGCGCATGCCCCGCCACGCCGCGTTGCGGCCCGTCCTGGTGCAGCCGCAACCCCTCCCAGCCGTCGAACAACACCACCGAGTGCGCTCCGCCACAGCCGTCGCCATAGTTGTAGCGTACCGGCGCATCGAGCGACAGATAGCTCACCTCGCGCCAGGTATCGGCGAAGGCGAAGCGCGCACACCCCTGGCCATCGGCCGCACCATCGGCGCTCAACGGCACACCGAACGCATGAAACAGCACGGCATTCGGATTCACGTGTGCCCGCGTCGGAATGCCCGGCGCCGAGTCGTCCCAGATCTGCACCACGCCGCGCTGCCGGTCGGCGCTCCACAACGCACCGCCGACCTGCTCCTCGAACCAGCCGCCGGCCTGCTCGTGCGGTGCCGCCGCCGCCGGCCACCAGATCACCGTCCACACCAGATCGTCGTAGGCCCAGCCGACGCCGATGTCGTACGACCAGATGCACGCTGCCAGCGCCTCGAAGAACAGGGCCTCGCCGGTGCGCGCTGCGCCGTAGGCGAGGGGCGAGCGCACGCCAAACTGGTACCCGTAGTTGTCCCACGGCAGCAACAATCCGCCGGGCAGCACTTCGCGTGCGACCATGCGCAGCGCCGCGATCGGCGGTGTGTCGCCCGGCTGCGGTGTGTGCCATAGGCCGTCGTCGCGCCCGCGCGCCCGATTCAGCACCTCGACGGCCAACGTCACCGCCGGGCCGATGACGCCATCCATGTAGGCGCTGCCTTCGCCGCTGTACCCCGATGCCGGCAGCGCGCCCAGGATCGCCGGCAGCCGCCGCAGGCCGTCGTGCCGCAACGGCTCGGCGAGCGCGCTGTGGCCCTCGAACACCATACCCACCAGCGCATTGCTCAACGCCAGCGCCAGCGTCTGGTTGTCGACGCACGCCGGCTCGGGTTTGGTGCGCAGCCCGTAGTGCATGTTGGTGAACTGGAAGCACACCAGCTGCGCCGTGATCGCACGCCGCTCGTCGTCGTCGTAGGCGCCGATGCTGCACAGCCACTGGAACATCAGGCTCCACTTGGCGTGCGGAAAGGCGAAACACCAGAAGTGCAGCTGGAGCCCCGAGGTGAACTGTACGGCATCGAGCTTGCCGAGATACGCTGCCAGCACCTGCCGCGCACGCGCAATGTCTCCCGCGTCCCGCGTGATCAACGCTACGAAGGCCGTGTACCATGGATACGACTCGGGCGCACGCCGCGCCGAACGCAGCAGCATGCGCCACACGACGCTGCGCTGCCCACTCGCGCCCGGCGCCAGCAAGGCAGCCCGTAGCCCCGCGATGTCGTCGATCAGCCAGGGCTGCGACCAGTCAATCATCGTGGTGTCCTCGCCGTTCACTCACAGCTTGATCGAACCGGCCGTCAATCCCTCGATGAATTGCCGCATCGAGATGAAGAACAGCACCAGCAGCGGCAATGCCGCGATGACGTAGCCGGCCGTCAACATGCCGTAATCGCCAGGATTGGCCTGCGTCAGATAGGCCAAGCCGACCGTCAGTGGTCGCTTCTCGAAGGATTGGATCGTCACCAGCGGCCAGATGTAGTCGTTCCAGACGAAGACGAAGACGTTGATCGACATCAACGCGATCATCGGCCGCAACAACGGCACGGCCAGGTAGCGGAAGTTCTGGAACTCGCTGGCACCGTCGATCCGCATCGATTCGAACAGCTCGCGTGGTTGCTGGGCGACGAATGTACGCATCACGAACACCCAGAATGGTTGCGAGGTTCCGGCACAGAACAGAATCACCGGCAATGGTGTGTCGAGAATGCCGAGCTTCCATGCCAGCGTGAACGATGGGATCAGGTTCATGATGCCGGGCAGCATCATCTTGGCGAACAAGATGCCGAACAGCAGATTCTTCAGCGGAAACTCGAGCCGACCGAACGCATAGCCAGCCAATGCGGTCACCGAGACGGTCAGCAGCGTCGAGCCGACAGCCAGCACCATGCTGTTCGAGATCAGTGGTGCGATGTAGCCAAAAGCCACCGTATAGTTCTCGAAGTGGAATGGCGGCCGGATGGCGAAGAACTCGTAGACGATCTGCTCTTTGTCTTTCACTGACATGATCAGCATCAAGAACAACGGAAACAACAAAGCCAGGCAGATCAGCACCGTAACGCCATGTTTGAGCGCGTCGTTCCACTGAAATGGACGATGACGCCCACGCGATGCAATTATTGCCATATGTTATGTCTCTTCTGCATCTTTGAAGAATTTCATGCTGAGCAGCGTGATGACCAGTGACATCAGAAACAGTGTCAGGCCAATTGCCGCAGCATAGCCATATTTCTGGCTCTTGAATGCCGAGAGATACATATACAACCCGGGGACCATCGACGCAAAGCCTGGCCCACCTTTGGTCAAAATCAACTGAGTGCCATATCCGGTCATCGCCGCCGTGATGGTACCGATGAGGTTCAACTTGAATTGACCAGCGATCAGCGGAAGTTCAAGATAGAGCAATTTCTGGACCGGCCCTACACCATCGAGTGCCGCAGCCTCCCAGACCGACTCCGAGACGCTCTTGAGGCCACCGAGGTAGATCAATGCCGCATTCGTCGTGACGAACGGGAACCCCATGAACACCAGGCACCATTTGACGAGTTCCGAGTCGCCGAGCCAGGTCTGCTGCAAGTCCGGCATGCCGAGCGCCTCGATCAGCCGATTGAACAGACCATACTGTGGGTTATACATGAACTGCCACATCAGCATGATCACCAGCCACGGCACGACCATCGGGATGCAGAACAGCACGCGATAGACGAACTGGGTGCGCTGATGGCGAATGCGAAAGAGCACCACGCTCGCCACGATCGTCGGCAACATCAGCACAATCGCAGCGACGAGGAAGAACGCCATATTCCACAGCGCCGTACGGAACACCGAGTCGTTCAGCAGTCGCTCGAAGTTGCCCAACCCAACCCAAACCGCCGTGTTGTAGCCGTCCCAGCGATAGAACGAGCGGTAGATGCCGTCGAACATCGGGTACCAGTCGAACACCAGGTTCAGCAGCAGGGCCGGGGCGACGAATGCCAGACCGAGCAGGAGTTGATCGAGCGGGCGACGTCGGCGGCGCGATGCGGCGCGGGGAGCAGCCATGGGTCGTCCTCGTCGGCAAGCCGCCGCGCTACGGGTGTCGCCACCCGCGGCCGCGGCGGTGTACGTGGCAGCTGCGGTCAGATCACGGCTTGTAGTAGGTCTGCATCATCTCGTAGCGCAGCTGCAGGTTCTCGATCGTGCGCTCCTGCGAGGCGATCGTCAACTCCGAGGCGCCCTCGGCCTGCAGATCGGCCAACGTCTGCTGCGCCGCCGCAATCGATGCCTGGAACCCGTCCGGGCCGAGCATGCTCTCGACATACGCCTTGGCACCTTCTTGCGACGATGCGGCGACTTCGGCCTGGAATGCGGCCTGATCGATGTTGCCGAGCAGGAAATCCTGCGACAGGCCCGGCCAGATGGCGCCATCGCCCCACTCGATGAACGATGGGCCGACGACTTCGCGCGCCGTCGCGAGCGATTCCGGCGCGATGAAGCCGCGGATCTCATCGGGGATCGGCACGCCGACCACCGGCGAGAACGACTTGGCGATGCCGACGTAGGTCGTCTGTGCCTCGAGGCTGGTCATGTACTGCAGGAAGTCGATCACCGCCGCGGCCAGCGCCGGATCCGACTCGACCGCGGCGTTCACGGTGAAGCCGTAATCCTGCGTTCCGGGCGGGGCGCCATACTTGCCGATGCCAAACGGCGACGTCGCGCTGGTGATCACCGGCACCGGGAACACGCCCCACGCGAACTTGTCGCCGATCAGGTCGCTATACGCCTGGAAGTCCCAGAAGCCCGACTGCAGCATCGCTGCCTGGCCGGTCATGAACAGGTTCGGCGCATCGGCCTCGGCGGTGCCGGTCCAGCCCTCTTGCCAGTACTGGCTGTAGTCCTTCCACAACGACAACATGTCGCCGTAGTACTCGGCGTCGGTCAACTGCCCGTTGGCCAGCGCCAGGTACACCTTGTCCCAGTAGAACTCCAGGCCACGATCGCCGGTGAACTTGGCATCGTAGAACTGATCGACGTAGCGTTCGCCGAACTGATAGCCGACCTGGCCGAGCGACCAGCCGACCCAGCGGGCGTTGTCGGCGGCGATCGGGATGACGCCAGCCTCCTTGAGTGCCGCGAGCGCAGCACGGAACTGCTCCCAGTCCTGGGGCGGGTTCTCGGGATCGAGCCCTGCCTGGCGGAACAGATCCTTGTTGTAGTAGAACGGCTGCCCGACCGAGAGCACCGCACTGCTGTCGCTGGGGACGAAGAAGATGCCGCCGAATTTGTTCGACGAACGCACGCCGGCGAAGGTCTCTTCGCCGCCGGCGAACGAATCGATCCAGCGTGGGCCGTCGACGTATGGGCTGGTGGTGTTGTAGGCGTTGTTCAGGTTGTGCAGGACACCCTTGTTGGCGTATTCGTTGAACATCCACGGCTGCATGTGGATGATCTCTGGTGCGCTGCCGGCGACGAACTGGGTGTCGAGCAGCTCCTTGTAACCGTCGAGCGGCTGATAGACGAACTCGAAGGTGACGTTGGGGTTGGCCGCGGTGTAGGCGTCGGTGAGGGTCTTGTACCCCTCGTAGTACGACGTGTTGCCGTCAGGGCCGTGCCACGTCATGATCCGGATGGTGATCGGCTGCGCCTCGGGTGCAGCCGTGGGGGCTTCTGGTGCGGTCGTCGGCGCCTCGGGCGCAGCCGTCGGTGCTGCGGGGGCTTCTGGTGCGGTCGTCGGCGCCTCGGGTGCAGCCGGCGGCGCTGCGGGGGCTGCGCCGCCGCATGCGGCGAGCGTCGCGACCA